>JBNMJR010000087.1:0-9503 GCA_050873925.1 Acetatifactor sp. | reverse complement strand
CTGTTGTCTGAGAATCAGGAACACATTCAGGGTTTTCAGGCAGCGTCCATGGAACATATAGAACTGTTGAAGCAATGGAATTTTGCCGGGAAAGAAATCTACGGGGATCATAGTCTGTATCTCTGGAACCGGGCCAGCCGGGATTTCTGGAAAGCATTCTTAGACGGCTATTGTCTGCCGTTGGAGTTGAACGCCGCAGAGCAGAAGGACATTCTGGATCCTGCATTTCCTGCGGAAAAAGTAATATATGGCAGAATCCCCATGATGGTCACCGCCAACTGTGTACAAAAGACCACCGACCGTTGTCAACCGCAGGAGAATCCGAAGGCATTGGATCTGATCGACCGCTATCATAAGAGATTTCCGGTTCAGCGGAATTGTACTCATTGCTTTAATGTGATCTATAACAGTGTTCCGCTCTCCTTGCACAAGGACTTTGGCAAATGGAGCGGTCTGGTGACCGGAAGACTGGATTTTACCACGGAAAATGAGGCCGAGACTTTGGAAGTTCTGGAGTATTTTGCCGGTACCCGCAAAGAATTACCTTATGAGGAATATACCACCGGCCATGAAAAACGTGGAGTAGAATAGACAGAAAGGTTTTTGATCCATGCAGGAATATGTGATTGAATTATCCAAATATTTTATTGCCTTCTTTATGGTATTATATACGGCAAGCTGTTTTTATACCTTTCGGTATCCGGTGGGAGAGAAGCATCGCGGAGTATTTATCTTACAGGATCTTCTGATGTTCCTGGTGCAGGTACTCTGTTTTCTGAACCTGTCCCTGGTCAGCGGAGATTTTCAGTATCTGTTTTTCTTCGCATTTATACTGATCTTTCTGTTTGCCACGATCACGATGGTGTCGCTGATCTACGAGAATATTAACAGACTTTTGCTGAATAATATGTGTATGCTTCTGGGAATCGGTCTTTGCATCGTATCGAGATTGTCCTTTGACAAGGCAATCCGACAATATGTGATCGTACTGGTATCCCTGATCTTTTCCCTGCTGGTTCCATATTTATTGGGGAAGATCCATTTTTTCAAAAAAATCACCTGGCTGTATGCCACTCTGGGAATTGCACTGCTCAGTACGGTATTGATCCTGGGAGAGGTGACCCATGGTTCCAAGATTTCATTTTCCCTGGGCGGGATCACGTTCCAGCCCTCGGAGTTTGTCAAAATCCTGTTCCTGTTCTTCCTGGCGGGGGCATTGTGGGAAAATGTTTCTTTCCAGAGAGTCGTCCTGACGGCGATCATTGCGGGAGCCCACGTGGTGATTCTGGTAGTATCCAAGGATCTGGGAAGTGCTTTGATCTTTTTTGTGGGCTTTGTCTTTGTGGTTTTTGCGGCCACCAGAAATTATCTGTATCTTCTGGCCGGGCTTGTCGGCGGTAGTGCCGCTTCCTACCTGGCCTATCAGTTGTTCGATCATGTACGGGTCAGAGTACTGGCCTGGCAGGATCCCTGGAAATATATTGACAACAAAGGCTATCAGATCACCCAGTCATTATTTGCCATCGGCAGCGGAAGCTGGTTCGGTATGGGATTGTTAAAGGGAAATCCCACAGCAATTCCCTATGTGGAAGCGGACTTTATCTTTTCTTCCATCTGCGAGGAACTGGGTGTGATCTTCGGAATGTGTCTGATCCTGATCTGCGTCAGCAGCTTTCTGGAAATGATGCGGGTGGCAGTATGCATTCATGACAGATTCTATCAGCTGATCGTATACGGCATCGGCATTATGTATATTTTCCAGATATTCCTGACCATCGGCGGCGGTACCAAATTCATTCCGCTGACCGGAGTGACACTTCCTTTCATCAGCTATGGAGGAAGCTCCGTCATGACGACCATGATCATGTTTTTCATTATACAGGGAATCTACATTCGCCTGCAGAAGGAAGGAGAGCGCAGAGGTGGCAGAAAATAAGGCGCATAATGCGCAGAAAAATACACAGAAAAAAGATGCCGACCGTAAAAAGGATGCCCGGAACAGAAAACGTATGGGCAATCAGCGGGAGATCTGGCTTTCCGCCGGAAGTATCGGTGTCCTGTTCCTGTGCCTGTTGGTCTATCTTGGCCATTTTGTGGCAACCAGCGAACAGGATATGATCAACAACAGTTATAATTCCCGTCAGCAGATTTTGCTGTCCCGCAATTACCGCGGATCCATTTATTCCAGGGACGGTGATGTCCTGGCGGAGACGATACTGGATGAGAACGAAGAGGAGACCCGTAACTATCCGTATAAGAATCTGTTTTCCCATATCGTAGGGTATTCCACCCAGGGACGTATGGGAGTGGAAGCTCTGGCCAATTATTATCTGATCAACACCAATACCTCTCTGAGCAATAAGGTGAAAAACGATACCGCGGGAAAAAAGAATCCCGGAGATAATGTATATACCACACTGGATGTCCAGATTCAGCAGGTGGCCAACGATCAGCTGGATATTTACCGTGGTGCCATCATTGTAACGGAAGTGTCTACCGGCAAGATTCTTGCTATGGTGTCTCATCCCGATTTTGATCCGAATACCATTCCGGAGATCTGGGACGACCTGATCGACAATGATTCCAGTACGGTACTGTTGAACCGCGCCACCCAGGGACTTTACCCGCCCGGATCCACCTTCAAGATCGTAACGGCATTGGAATATATCCGGGAAAATCCCACCACGTATCAGAATTATTCCTACAACTGTAACGGTTCCTTCCGTGTGGGGGACAGCAAGATCAGCTGTTATCACGGTTCCAGTCACGGACAGGTCAGCTTTCAGAAGTCCTTTGCGAAATCCTGTAACTCATCCTTTGCCAATATCGGAATGAGTCTGGACAGAGATGCTTTTCAGGAGACGCTGAATGACCTTCTGTTCAATAAGGATCTGCCGCTTACACTGAATTATGCCAAAAGTTCGGCCCTCGTCTCCGAAAGTACACCTTCTGCGGAAATGATGCAGACCTCCATCGGTCAGGGCAAGACCCAGATCACACCGATGCATCTGAATATGATCACCTGTGCCATTGCCAACGATGGCGTTCTGATGAAACCTTATGTGATCGATCATGTGGAAAATGATGAAGGTACTGTGGTAAAAAGCTTTAAGGCAACCGAATACGGACGTCTGATGACAGAGGATGAATCTGCAATTCTGAAACAGCTGATGACCGATGTTGTGGAAGAGGGCACTGCATCCAAGTTAAGAGGCTTAAGTTATACAGCCGCCGGTAAGACCGGTTCTGCGGAATACAATAATGTCAAGGGAGACAGCCATGCCTGGTTTACCGGTTTTGCCCCCGCAGAAGACCCGGAAGTCTGTGTCACCATTATCGTAGAGGGCGCAGGAAGCGGCGGTGATTACGCAGTTCCCATTGCAAGACGTTTGTTTGATGCTTACTTCAACCAGAAAGAGTGATCGGAGGAGTCAAAAGAATCATGATAGAGGCTACCAGTTGCGGCGGCGTTGTGATCTTCCGCGGGAAGATTCTGCTGCTGTATAAGAACATTAAGAATAAATATGAAGGCTGGGTATTGCCGAAGGGCACCGTGGAAGCCGGAGAGACCCACGAAGAGACCGCACTCAGGGAAGTGCTGGAGGAAAGCGGCTCCAAGGCATACATTGTAGATTATATCGGCAGAAGCGAGTATTCTTTTACCGTACCGGAAGATGTGGTGGAGAAGGAAGTCCACTGGTATCTGATGGGAACGGACAGCTATTACAGCAAGCCCCAGAGAGAAGAGTATTTTGTGGATTCCGGATTTTACAAATATCATGAAGCATATCACCTTTTGAAATTTGCCAATGAAAAGCAGATTCTTGAAAAGGCTTATGCGGATTATCAGGAAAGAAAAAGGAATAATCAATGGAAAATTTGATTATTCCTGCTTCTCTGAAATATTTTAAACGTTCTTTACGATTTCCAGATCCGGTCTCTGCAAGAGATCCACAAATTCGTTTTTATCATTCTTTAAAATAGGACGGGAGTATTTGTTGGGATGAATGATCAGTACTTCCCAGATACTTCCGTCATTCAATTCCACGCTGGTTCCGATCTGTGCATCTGCGATACGTTTCATGATCGGCATCAATAATTCCACATCATACTTATCCAGACTCTTTTCAAAATTTCCGAGAATCTGTAACGGGGTCAGTGCATTACGGTAGGTTCTGGGAGATGCCATGGCAATATACGCATCGATAATGGCAATATATCTGGCAAAGACATCGATTCTCTGTCCGGACATATGGTAGGGGTAGCCGCTGCCGTCCAGACGTTCGTGATGCATGATCACGGCATTTTTCACATGCTCGTTCAGATCCTGGTTACGCACAGTGGTATAGCCGACTACAGGATGGGTCTTGATGACCTTGAATTCCTCATCTGTCAGCTTGCCGGGCTTCCACAACAGTTCGTAGGGCAGCTGCAGCTTACCGATATCATAATAGAAGCCACAAAGGATCAGCGTATTTTTCTCTTCTTCATTCATTCCCAGCCAGTCGGCAAAGGTGCCGGCCAGAAGAGCAGCATTCAGTCCCTGGGTGTAGGTGAGTTCATCCTCACTGGGCATCAGATTGTACAGATAGTCCAACAATACCGGGCCGGAAGTAATATAATAATACAATTCATTGTAGATCGTCAGCAGAATAATATCCGCCGGTTTTCTTCCCATGATCAGAAGCTGTTTCATGGCTAGTTTGTATTGTCCCAAAAACAACGGATAAGCACGCTCAAATGCTTTGAAATTGGAATCAAAACGGATCTTGGCGTAATGTGTGGTGGCAAAATCAACATCCTCCATTATGGTGACACACACCAGATTATACCGTTTCAACTTCTCAATGATCTGCGGAGTAATGGTGGTTCCTGCAGGGTAGATGACACGATCCTGATCCAGAATGTCCTCCCCCAGGACCATATCCGGCTGTAACTCCATTTTTGTAATAACCTTCAAAGCTGTTTCCTCCTCATTTGTACTAATTCAAGTATAAAATATCATGCTAAAAAGTCAAGTAACAAAAATTGTAATATAAAGGAAACTATGCTATACTAGGAGAAAAAGATTTAAGGAACTTGTGTATGGCAGGAAAGCTGAAGTTTGCGCAAAATCTCTATCTTGGAGAGGGCATCGCACCGGAAAAACTGGATAAACTAAAAAAGAGACTGAATAAAAAGCCTCTTCTGGCTAACGTATATCTGATCACTCCGGCCAGAAATCCGTCGGATCAGCTGGATATTTTTGATGCCAGACAGCTGGTACAGCCTCATTATAAGAACGAAGAATTTCTCGTTCTCGGTATGGCTTCCGGCTACGAGGATGCGCTGCAGCTGATCGAACGGATCACCGGAGAATGCCTGAAAGCCAGAGGTGACTGTAATCTGCGGGAGTATTTACTATGTTGACGATCCTATTTAAAATATTGAGCATTCTGGGGATCCTGCTTCTGATCCTTCTGGGAATCGCACTGGTGGTAATACTCCTGGTTCTGTTTTTCCCGATTTCCTATAAAGTATCCGGGAAGAGAACGGCAGAGGAAATGTGGTTTACCGCGAGAGTACAATGGCTGTTCGGATTTCTGCGGATGAACTATGATTATCCCGATCCCGGGAAAATTTGTGTGAAACTTCTTATTTTTACGATATATGATTCCTCTGTGGAGAAGCCGGAAAAAACAGACCGGACATCCCCGGAGGCGACAATTCCTGCCGGTGAGGAAGCTTCTACGGAATCCATGACTGCATACAGTGCAAACACGGAAGCGACGGATTCTGAAGTCCCGGAACCGGAAAAGACAGAGCCGCAGGAAGATACTTCCGAAAAAATCACGGATCGTACGGATCGTCTGTATGGATTTTTTGAAAAGATCCGGTACACAGTCCGAAAGATTTGTGATAAAATCAAAAATATTCTGGAAAACATTGCATTTTACAAGAACCTGTGGAAGGATCCAGATACGCAGGGACTTTTGAAACATGCAGGGAACCGCTTCGGACATATCTGGAAACGGTTGCGTCCCCGAAAACTTACGGTCAATGCCATAGTAGGCACCGGTTCTCCGGATACCACGGGATATCTGTACGGCATCTACGGAATGGTGCTTCCGAAACTGGGAAAGGGCATCTGCATTACCCCGGATTTTGAACAGGCGATTCTGGAAGGGGACTTCAAGGCTTCCGGTCATTTTACCGCAGCCTGTGTATTATTTCATTCCGTCCGGCTGCTTTTGGACCGGCGATTGCGGGAATTATTGCATAAAATCAAACAATATCAGAAGACTCAGAAAAAATAACAGTGTAAAACAGGAGGTTTGTTATGGCAGACAAAGAGAATCAGTTTCAGGGCGTGGTAGAATCCCTGTTAAAGGGTATGGATACGGTGTTGTCCACTAAAACCGTAGTCGGTGAGGCTACAAAGATCGGCGATACGATCATCCTGCCGCTTGTGGATGTCACTTTCGGTGTAGGTGCCGGAGCCGGCAACAATTCCGAGAAGAAATCCGCATCCGGAGCCGGAGGTCTGGGCGGTAAGATGACTCCCAGCGCGGTTCTGGTCATCAAAAACGGTTCCACCAAGCTGGTAAATATCAAGAATCAGGATACCGTTACCAAGATCCTGGATATGATCCCCGATATTGTAGACAAGTTTACCCAGCCGAAGGAAAAGGAAGAAATGTCCGATGCAGAAGTCGTAGACATTGCATTCCCGGAAGAGGAAGAGAAAACTACAGAAGATAAGTAATATTTGATATACTCTGCATATAATAAAGTGAGAACAGTCGAAAAAGCGTAGGATATTATGAAGAAGATCATTGGTCTGATACTCTTTTTTGTGGCTGTCGGCATGCTGCTTATGCTTGTGATCCATAATCGGTTCATCGGCCTGATCATGGTAGCGCTTTTATTATTTGCAGGGTATTATCTTTTCTGCGGTTGCGAGTAAGAAGGGTGCAGTATGATTGATTGGGAAGAGGTCATTAAGGCGGAGAGTACCGAAGAACTGAAAGAAATAAAGCTGTGGCTTTTTCAGGAAAATATGCGTCTGAAACAGGAACGCACAGAGTTGGAACAGGAGCGCACAGAACTGGAACAGGCCCGGAGCAAATTCCTGGATGAGCGGGTAAAGCTGCGGGATGAGCTGGATGAGCTGAACAGACGCACGGTCATGGAGCGGAAACGGCTGAAGGAAGAAAATCTGTTCTTCGAAAAGAAAATGGCCATTTTACAGGAGGGGTTCCGGCAGCTGGAAGAAGACCGGAAGAAGTTCGAACAGGAACGACAGACTCTCACGGAAGAAAACGGAGAACAGCAGGCCGATGAGCAGACTTGCGGGGAAGGCAGTTTTACGGCGGTACAGCTTTTGTTCCGGGGTGTCAATAATCCGCTGGCATTGCGGAAGAGATACCGGGATCTGATCAAGATCTTTCATCCGGACAACCTGTTCGGTGACGGTGAACTGGCCGGACAGATCAACAAAGAATATCTGAAGCGGAAACAGGAAGAGCGGTTCTGGTAACTACACCCGGGACAAAAAAATTAAGCCAGAAATGAAATTCATCATTTCTGGCTTTCTAAAATCCAATATTATCGCAGAAGATTAAGCTCTTTCAACTTTACCAGATTTTAAGCAGCTGGTGCAGACATGCATTCTTCTAGCTCCGCCGTTAACCTTGCACTTAACGCTCTTAACATTAGAGTTCCAAATTGCGTTGCTTCTTCTATGAGAATGGCTTACGTTGTTACCGAAATGAACGCCCTTACCGCAAATATCACATTTAGCCATCTTGACACCTCCTCGACCTCTGCGCATCTTACGCTTACTTTTAAACAAATTTTTTCAATAAAATACGTGTGAAATGCTCACAACATTGATATATTAACAGAAAACCAAAATAAAAGCAAGCAAAAAATATTTATTTTTTTTATTTTCTTGTTTCTTTTTCAAAGGAAAGCTGTTAAAATACATTTATATATGTCTGAACCTTAGATTTTCAGGGCAGACATATCGGAAGAAACAAGTGATCCGAATATGAAGGAGGTTCTGTATGAAAGGTTCTTCTATGAATACCCATATGGGAAATATTGTCATTGATAATGAAGTCATTGCACAGTATGCCGGCAGTGTGGCGGTAGAGTGCTTTGGTATCGTAGGTATGGCCGGAGTCAGCATGAAGGATGGTCTGGTAAAGCTGCTTAAGATGGACAGCATCACCAGAGGTATCAATGTGTCCCTGGACAACAATAAACTGGTTCTGGACTTCCACGTGATCGTAGCTTACGGCGTCAGCATTCTGGCTGTCACCGACAATCTGATCAGCAATGTAAAATACAAAGTGGAAGAGTTTACCGGTATTGAGATCAAAAAGATCAACATCTTTGTTGAAGGTGTAAGAGTGATTGATTAAGGAGGAAGTAATTGTGGCTTTACAACAAATCGACGCTAAGATGCTTTCCAAGATGTTCTTAGCCGGCGCCAAGAATTTAGAGAATAAGAAGGAATGGATCAACGAGTTGAACGTATTCCCCGTTCCTGACGGAGATACCGGAACCAATATGACCATGACGATCATGTCTGCGGCAAGAGAAGTGTCCGCGCTGGGCGAGGATGCCGATATGGCAGCCCTGTGCAAGGCTATTTCCAGCGGTTCCCTGCGTGGTGCCAGAGGTAACTCCGGCGTTATCCTGTCCCAGCTGTTCCGTGGTTTCACCAAGAGTATCAAGGAAGAGCAGGTATTGGATATTCCTGTTCTGACCCGCGCATTCGAAAAGGCAGTGGAGACGGCATACAAGGCTGTTATGAAGCCGAAGGAAGGTACGATCCTTACCGTGGCAAGAGGTGCTTCCGATAAGGCAAAGGAACTTTGCGAGGATGGTGCAGAGGATCTGGAGCAGTTTTTAGGAGCTGTGATCGAGCATGCCCGTTACGTGCTGAGCCAGACTCCCGAAATGCTGCCCGTATTAAAACAGGCAGGCGTTGTGGATTCCGGCGGACAGGGTCTGGTAGAAGTTTTAAGCGGTGCGTATGACGCATTCCTGGGCAAGGAGATCGACCTGACTGTAGCTCCCGCAGCTGCTGCCAAGGCAGAAGACACCAAGAGTTCTCTGGAAGTACAGGCAGAGGCAGAGATCAAGTTCGGCTATTGCACTGAGTTCATTATTCTGTTGAACAAGCCTTTCAATGTGAAAGCAGAGATGGATTTCAAGGCATTCTTAGAGTCCATCGGTGATTCTATCGTATGTGTTGCGGATGACGATGTAGTCAAGGTACATGTACATACCAATGATCCCGGCCTGGCTATCCAGAAGGCATTGAAGTATGGTGCATTATCCAATATGAAGATCGACAATATGCGTCTGGAGCATCAGGAGAAGCTGTTCAAGCTCTCTGAAAAAGAAGCTGCCCAGAAGAAGGCAGAAGAAGAGAAGGCTGCTCAGCCGCCCAAGGAAGTCTGTTTCCTGGCAGTATCCGTAGGTGACGGATTAAGTGAACTGTTCAAGAG
>JBNMJR010000086.1:0-9555 GCA_050873925.1 Acetatifactor sp. | reverse complement strand
CATAATATCTGACATGTGTGTCAATGCATTCATCATGATCCTCACCTGTCCTTCCATTTACAATAAATGATGGCAATGATGGTACTGAAGAGTGTCGCCACCAATGCCGGGGCAATGATCACCGCCGGATTGGAGCTGCCGTACTGACTGCGATAGGCGATCATGTTCACCGGAATCAGCTGTAAAGATGAAATATTCAGGATCAGGAACGTGCACATTTCGTTGCTGGCTGCCGTAGCCCCTGAGCCATACCGCCGATCCTCCGGTCCCTGTCGTTCCTTCTCCGTCCCCTGCCCTGCTCCTGGTCGTAGCTGCCTGTTGGCAGACTGCATCCTCTGCTGCTCTATCTGCCGCTGTTCTGCCCTCTGCTTCTCCAGTTCTGCCAGCTGCTCCATGGCCTTCAGTCCCGCCGGGGTGCAGGCCCAGCCCAGTCCCAGCACATTGGCGATCAGGTTCGTGGCTATGTATTCCCCCGCAGGATGATCCTCCGGGAGCCTTGGAAACATAAATCGCAGAAAAGGCCGGATCCCTTTTGTCATCTTCGTGATCATACCGGACTCCTGCGCGATCTCCATGAGACCCATCCATAGTGCCATAACGCCCGCCATGGTGATACAGAGACTCACGGCCTCTCTGGCACTGTCCAACGCCCCTCCTGTCAGCGCACTCATCTGCCCGGTACAGACACCGTAGATCACGCCCAACAGGATCATTCCTGCCCAGATATAATTAAGCATCTTCCAAACCGCCTGCTGTTCCTTCGTTTCACTATATGCGGACAACGGGATGTCCTATGCGGCACAGGTCATCTTCCCACGTTGCTCCCGCCGGGATGTCACATGCAAAATAAGCCTCCCGGAGATAAATTCTCCGGGAGGCCTACTCTAAACTACATTTATAAGTTATATTTATTACCTTCGGATCTACAGAGTACCCTGTGTGAACAGGCTTCTCACATGTGCCACTTCTTCTGCGGTGGCTTTCTCCGCGGGCACATAATAAGACTTCTCTCTGGCAATCTGGTACAGTTCCTCCTGAGACTGCTCACAGGCAGTGCGGAACTGTTTCAGTGTCTGTTTTAATTCCTTGTTCTCCGACTGGGCGATCATTCCCGCATAGCGGGTCAGCTCGCCGTTGATTCCGGCCAGAGTATCTGCTACCATTGTCTTTTCCTGCATTCTGCTGCCTCCTTACTGCAAAAACTTCATAAGCTGCTGTTTGTTCTCCATGGCGCTGCGGGCACCCTTCTCAAAAAACTGTTTTACCTTCGGGTCCTCCGCTTCCCTGGCGTACTCCTGCATTTTGCAGTGGGTCGTGTCAAAACCGCCGATCAGATGGCGCAGATTCTGCAGATCTAATTCTGAAATATCACTCATGCTGTTAACCTCCTTTTATTATTTGCGAGGTTAGTATGCGCAGGATATTTTTTTCTATGCTTCTTAAAAATAATTTCAGCGTCCCAGCCATGCCGGAACGCTGATCCGCATCCTTAAATAAAATTGGCAAATATAGATACCGAAATTACGGTCAAAATACCGCAGACCACAATGGACAGGCTGCTCATGGCGCCTTCGATCTCACCCAGTTCCATGGCTTTCGCGGTTCCCAGCGCATGGGCACTGGTGCCGATGGCCAGACCTTTGGCAATGGGGTCCTCGATCTTGCACAGACGGCAGATCGTTTCTGCCAGAATATTACCTAAAATACCGGTGACAATGATCACGACTACCGTAATGGTCACGATACCGCCCATTTTTTCAGATATACCCATACCAATGGCGGTGGTAATGGACTTGGGCAGAAGCGTTACATACTGCTCATGGTTCAGGCCGAACATCAGGCTTAAAGCGAAGATACTTACCATGGCCGTCAGCACTCCGGCGATGATTCCGCCGAAAATCGCCTTGGGATAAGTCTTTAACAGCTCCAACTGACGATACAGCGGCACTGCCAGGCTGACCGTTGCCGGGGTCAGGAAAATGCTGATATACTGCGCACCGTTGGCATAAGTCTCATAATCTATATGGAACAATAACAGCACCGCCACGATCAGGATCACAGAAATCAAAAGCGGATTTGCAATAGCTTTTCCGGTCTTCTGCTTGATCCACAGACCGATCTCATAGGTGACCAGTGTAATGGCAATGCCGAAAAAAATGGACTGGCTCAATATTTCATTCATTTATCTGCCCTCCTTGTCATCATCAGCCGCTTCGGTTCCCGCAGTCGCGGTAACTACAGCATCACGGTTTTTCTGTCCCCGGATAATATGCTGGGATACCCGGCCTGTCACGATCATGATCAGTATCGTGGATACCACGGTGATCACACAGATAGGAAGCAGCATCTCTTTCAGTGCATCCACGCTGGCCATAATACCTACGGTAGCGGGCACGAACATAATGGACATGGCATCCACCAGAAAATCCGCTGCGGTCTCCACCTTTTCTAACGGGATCAGTTTCGTGATCAGCCCCACTAGCATGATCACCAGACCATAGACACTGGCCGCTATGGGAAGCGGAATCAGGATCTCCAGAAGTTCCGCCAGAAAGGAGATTCCCAGAATAATAGAAAGTTGTTTTACATACTTCATAATATTGTCACCTTTACCTGTTAACTTTAGTATTACACTTCTTTTGTTTTATAACGGTAAAATTCCACGCAAACAAAAAGAGCTGCATACTGTACTTTTACAACACGCAACTCCGTATTATACTACGCTGTTTTTGCTTTCACAATCAGCATTCTCTACCATTTGAGTAGACTTTTTTGCATTGCTTTCGTGAATTTTTCCCTTACATCTGATGTCTTACCACTGCATATTCGTCATCCAGCCGGAAGTAGGGACATTCCTGCTGGGTTCCGGATAAAAAGCGGTACATTTCATCCTCATCCAGATTCACCATACAGCAATAGCATTCATAATCTTCGTCATATTCATAATTGACACATGCGTCACAATTAGTCATTTTGCCTCATTTCTACACATATTTTTCTGCTATGTGTCTACCTCTCAGGAGTTGCCATGCAGGTACTGATAGATCTCCCGCTTTCCGACACCTCTGTCTTTTGCCACCTGCTTCATGGCGGATTTGTTATCCATTCCCTGTTCTTCGTAATAAGCCATATGTTCTTCGATGGTCATGGATTCCCAGGATGCGATCTCTTCCTGTCGCTTCTCTTCCGGGCTCTTTCCTTCCACTACCAGTACATATTCGCCGCGAGGCTCCTCTGTCTTGTAGTAGTCCAGCGCCTTTTCCAGTGTCGTGGGAAATACGGTCTCGAACTTCTTGGTCAGTTCGCGGCACAACGTGATCCGCCGCTCTCCCAGTGTCCCATACAGTTCCTCCAGCGTCCGGATCAGATGGTGCGGTGCTTCGTAGAGGATCATGGTACGGCTCTCGGTCTTCAGTTCCTCCAGAATCGCCTTCTTTTCCTTTTTATCCGCAGGCAGAAATCCTTCAAAGCAAAACCTTCTGGTACTGAGTCCGGACAGGGTCAGCGCCGTAATGCAGGCTGCCGGGCCGGGCAGAGAAGTTACGGGAACGTTCTGCTCCTGACACATCCGCACCAGTACTTCGCCGGGATCGGAGATCGCCGGGGTACCCGCATCGGTGATCAGGGCAATGTTCTGTCCGTTCAGCAGCTGTCCTACCAGCTGATGTGCCTTTTCTACTTTATTATACTCATGGTAGCTGGTCATGGGCGTGTGAATGTCAAAATGATTCAGCAGTTTGATACTGTTGCGGGTGTCCTCCGCCGCAATCACATCTACCGTCTGCAGGGTCTCCACCACGCGTGGTGTCATATCTCCCAGATTTCCGATGGGGGTCGCACACAAATATAAAGTTCCGGGCATGGTTTCCGCCTCCTCTCCAAATCATAATATCTAATATCCATAAATATCATAAATTTCCGGCATGTACACTCCAGGCGCCTGATATACGATCAGCGGCTTCTCCACGGTCATGCGGGACTTACCGCCTCTCACCGCCTCGATGAGAACCATATTGGGCTCCTTGTCGATGTAGGGATACACCAGCTGCATCCGCTTCGGTTCCAGCTTATATTTTACCAACATGGTCATGATCTCCGCCAGCCGGAAAGGACGATGTACCATGTAAAAATGTCCGCCGGGTTTTAACAGCTTTGCCGTTCTGCTGACCACATCCTCTAAGGTGCAGAGCACTTCGTGTCTGGCGATTGCTTTCGGTTCCTCCGGGTTCGTCAGCCCATGCTGTCCGATCATATACGGAGGATTGCAGGTAATACAGTCAAAGGAAGCAGCCGGGAAAATCTGGTCTGCTTCCTTGATGTCTCCTGTCACGATGTCAATGCGATCCTGTAGGTCGTTCAGCGCCACACTGCGCCTCGCCATATCCGCGCTCTCTTCCTGGATCTCCAGGCCGGTAAGGTGGGAGCAGTGATATTTTGCCTCCATCAAAAGCGGAATAATCCCGGTTCCTGTGCCAAGGTCAAGCAGTGTATCCTTTTCTCTGGCATGGGCAAATCCGGTCAGAAGCACCGCATCCATACCGAAACAAAATTTCTCCGGATTCTGTATGATCTGATAACCGTTCCGTTGAAGGTCATCAATCCGTTCTTTTTCCTTCAGTTCAACCTTCATTCGTGTTCTCCGGTTTTCTTCCGTTACCGTTATTGCCGTTGTTGCCGTCTCTTCTGCCGTGTCTCGGTCTTCTGCGGAAAGAATTGTCCCGTTGTGTCTGTCCCTGACCGCCTGACTGCTCTGCACTCTGGGCATTGTCCCTTACCTGATCCGGGCGGTTCTGCGGACGGTTCTCACGGCGTCTGTCGCCGCGGTTGTTATCCCTGCGGTTCTCATTTCTATTACCGTTGTCACCACCGCGATTGTCGCGATTTTCAGCATTACGGTCCTCTCTGCCTCGGTTATTGTCTCTGCGGTTCTCGCCACGATTCTCGTTGTTCCGGTTCTCTCCACGGTTATCATTACGATTCTGATTCTCGCCGCCACGATTATTCTCACCACGGTTATTATTTCTGCGGTTCTCGTCTCTGCGTCCGTCGCGTCTGCGGTTCTCACCATTCCGGTTATCTCCACCACGATTGTCATTACGGTTCTCGCCGTCAGCTCTCTGCTCTCTGCGGTCCTGACGCTCCGGGCGCTGCTCAGCGCGTTTTTCTGCGCGTTCTTCCGCTTCTTCCTTCTCCTCGATCTGCTCTAACTTCTCGAGTTCCTTCTGTTCTTCCTTGGACAGTTCCTGACCGCCCTTTTTACCACGGCGTCTCTTGAACTGTAATGTATCTGCCTCGTACTCCTTCAGTTCCTTCTCATCACCGACTTCTACCAGCACCTTGACCAGCTGACGCAGTACGTTGACGCTCTGTACCTCACCGTGGAGTCCGTCTGCTGTCTGGACATAGTCTCCCACGCCTGGAAGCTTACGGTTCAGCTCCTCGTAAGTGTCTTCCTCATTTTTCAGACAGCACATCAGTCTGCCGCAGACACCGGAGATCTTGGTGGGATTCAGGGACAGATTCTGCTCCTTCGCCATCTTGATGGACACCGGTACAAAATCCGACAGATAGCTGTGGCAGCACAAAGGCCGTCCGCAGATACCGATACCGCCGCGGATCTTGGTCTCATCACGGACACCGATCTGACGCAGCTCGATACGGGTCTTGAACACACTTGCCAGATCCTTGACCAGCTCACGGAAGTCGATACGTCCATCCGCCGTAAAATAAAACAGCACCTTGTTGTTATCAAAGGTATACTCCGCATCGATCAGCTTCATTTCCAGACCGTGTTTTAATATCTTTTCCTTACAGATCTTGAAGGCTTCTTTCTCTTTTTCCTTGTTGGCAGCCTCCTGCTCAATATCTCTCTCTCCGGCGATCCGCATCACGGGCTTCAGGGGCTGGATCACCTTGTCATCCTCCACCTCATGCACTCCCGCTACGACTGTGCCGAACTCAATGCCTCTGGCGGTCTCCACGATCACGTGGTCGCCTCTCTTTATCTCCAACTGCAACGGATCAAAGAAATATACCTTGCCCGCTGTACGAAATCTTACACCGATTACTTTTGTCATATCTATCTACCTCACTGATGCACATGGCATCTTCATTTTATAATAAATTAAAACAGCAGCTGCCTGCGCGGAATGCGCCTGCAACTGCTATTTTATCATATCTTTTCTAAAATGACTACTCTAATATTAGCGTCATGTTTTCAGTGCTTTTATACTCTTTATGGCTACTATTTATATTTTAACATTGACTTCCACCTATATGGAAAATCCAAGTGCTTGTATGATATATCTTTTTTATATTTTTTTACAAGTTTTACAAGCGGTTTCCAGACATCTTCATTCCATTTCTGTTGATCCGGGTACATCAGCTTTAACATATAAAGCTGTGCAAACAATCGTCTTGTAGGAATATATTTTTCTGATGGCGGCATTTTGGGAATTGCCGGAAATATCCAGTAATACAGCCTTGAATAGTGTGCATACTTATTTCTGAGGTCATTGAGACAACGCATCCAACTGTCAAGTGTTTGATAATTAATGCCATAAAGTTTTGCCGCAATAGCTGATTTATCATTATTTTTCATTCCTCTGTAAAAATAAGACAATGTACCAAAGGAGAAAAATTCAATAATTACCCATATCGGAAAATGCCCGTTGTATTTATTTATATGATGTATAACAATCGGCGTTCTCGCATTTTCTTTAATGCATGCATGAATCCTTTTAGAAAATGCATTATGATCATGCTTATTATTATAATTACAGGCATCCATATAGCCCTCTTCTCCATATTTATGCGCATGATAATATGCTAATTGCGCACGTAGATAAACTTCTACTTCATCTACCGCTCCCGCTACAAGATTACGAAGTTGCTCATCAAATTCATAGATCGCCTGAAGTCTGTTAAATGTAATGTTGGAAAATAATGAACCCTGTCCATTGATTTGAAACGGAAGAAAATAACCTGAGAACCGATAATAATTAACGTGATTTAGAAATATCTTTGCACTTGCTTCGTCAATAATAACAATATTTTTATTCTTTAGTATTGTGATCTGTTGATCATATGTCTTTGGTTTTTTAATAAACACCCCTCCTCAGATAAAAAATGTGCCCCCATTTGACACATCAATGAGAGGTGTGGGGGCTTCTGGTACTTTTATTATATCCAAATATACCGAAAAAGCAACTGGAAAATTATAATATTTTCCATATTTTTACAGTCCGAATTCCTCCGCCAGTTTCTTCATCTCCTCCAGGTCTTCCGGGGCGGGCTCCTCGGCGGTTAGGCGGAGATACCCGCAGACGGTATCAACTTCCTGTAATTCCAGGGTATTGTTCAGAAATTCCGACACCTGTCCCGCATACTCTGAGAACTGCTGCCGCTCTTCCTCCGAAGCACACCTGTCATATCCTTCCGCAATGCATTTTTGCAGATATTCGTTCCGTTCTCTGCCGTTATGATGTATGATACAGTAAATTTCGTAGATTTTTCCCGACAGAAGCTTCCGTCTGTCCTCTGCGTCCTGCTTGTGAAGGTCATTTTCCACCTCCGTCCGGATACACAGCATCCGGCAGATTTCCCGGTATGCTTCCTCCGTAACCGCCATTCCGTATCTTGCCAACAGCTCCAGCAGGCAATCAAAGGGGAATACATCCCAATATTTTTCCCCCGCGACCTCTAAAGCTGCCTGTATCACATGATCCCGCAATTCCGTATTCTGCTCCGCCAGGCTTAAAATGATTCGTCTCCAGAGTTCATTGCTTCCGGTCCACTTTTTAAACGCGGAATAATACTTAATGTGCATTGCCGGATCCCGGCTCTCCTCCCGCGTAAACAGGGTCTGCGTCAAGCAAAAGACTGTCAGATATACCTGATACCGGTAATTGCTGAAAGTATATCCTGCTCCCGGCCATCCCCCTCCCGGCCGATACAAAATCCCGGTACTCACCAGATATTCAATGAATTCATCTATCGCCTCTGCGGTAGTATCCTGGCGGTATTCAAAATAACGTCCCAGGTCGCAGTCCGTCCGGTAAATAATATCCCTCAGCTTATCGCGCTCCATTGTCTCTGACTTATAGATCTCCTCAAAATCCAACTTCGGATGCGGATAAATCACAGACCTCATGGACGCAGCATACGCGATCCTCGCCAGATGCCGTTTTACATCCAGGATGTGATACCTGTCAGACCGTTTCCGCTCCAACAGCAACTCTATTTCCTTAGCTGTGACAGCGCTCTCGCCTTCCGGAAAGCAATTATCCCGCAGATACAGTAAGAGCCAGTTGGTGATCTCAAACGGTGTATTTAAAAAGTCTTTCAGTCCCATCCAATGCAAGTCTGCCGCAATTTTCTCTACATCCTTTATAATTTTTGAGCTTCTGACACCGTGCGGATTCAAAATTCGCAGCCATTTGCATGCAAATAATCTGATAATCTCTTCAAACGCCCATTGCCCAAACATTCCCAGAATCTTGATCTGGGCAAAAACAATACGCTCTCTCCATGCCTTTAGTGGTTCCAGAAATATATCGTTGCGGAAATCTTCATAGTCTTCCGTCCTCGCAGACATGAGGAAAATGGCATCCCGGTGCTCTCTGTAAAATTCCATCAGAAGATAAAAAAAGCGGTCTCTTATTTCTGCGTTCCGGAATTTTTCGATTCCATCCACCAGCAGCACATAAGTCCAACTGCCCTCTTCCGGTAACGTCATTCTCGGAACGATCTTAGCCATTGCTGACTGCAGAATCTCCTGTAGATTCATATCTTCGGAATCTTCTATCTCTTCCGGTGAGATCCAGACCGGCAGATACGCATCCTTAAGCCGGTTATCCTTTGCCAGGGCAATGGCACATCGCTTTAACAGCACTGTTTTTCCGCCTCCCGCAGGCGCCGTTAGCACTATAACCGGAACCTCATCCTCTCTGAGCGGCTGTCTGTCCATCAAGAGAGTCTTCTACGGATCTGTCATTCCCAAAAGTGCCGTATAATCCACATATATCTGATCAAGCGTCAGTTCTTCGTCGAACTCCAGCCCCGCTGCCGCAGGAATCTCATCGATATCAAATTCATTGCATTTCTCTGCCAGCTTCTGCAAGTAATATTCCATACTCATAGGCTATTCTCTCCCTCTTTCGCGGGCGGGGGTCTTTTGCAGAATCTGTTGCAGTGCCTTACGCATCTTCATATCCTGTTCTTCCCCTGCACTATTATTAACGTTTGTGAGGGGAATATTTCCGTAAGCATTGGAGAAAAGCAGCGCAACGGCTTTACTGATCGCTTCTTTTTCCGATATATTGCTGCTCTGTGCGTAACGATCCAGCATATAATTTTCAAACACCGTCAGGGCATCCTCCGCTGCGTATGGAGACAAACCATGGAAAAAGTATCCTTCATAGCAGATATTTTTCATCAGCTGCACCATAGACATGATCAGGAGCTCATAACGACACTCACAGGGAATCTCGTTTAGCTGCGTAAGTACAGCCTTGCATGCTTCCCCTTCCATCAGGCGGGTCAGCTTCCTTGCTG
>JBNMJR010000085.1:0-9562 GCA_050873925.1 Acetatifactor sp. | reverse complement strand
ATGCAACAGAGATTGCCACAGCGTATGACTGTTGCATGATAATGTTTCACGATCCCCATGGCCGCACAGCCGGTGACTAGTAACGCTGCCAACACACACGCTGTTGTCAGGACCCGCCTGCGCAAATGGTACCGGGTTCCCCGCTGTCTGCCGGAAAGTGCCTGCTCCTGTGCATACAGTCTTTGCAGTAATTTTCCCTGCAGCTCTGCCCCCGGTCTTAACTTTACAAAACTTTCTTTTAATAACATTTCCATTCTCTCATCTGTCATAGCCTGCCGCCTCCAATTCTTCTTTCATCTTTTCTCTGGCCTTATGCAACCTGCTCTTTACCGTTCCCTGAGGGATCCGAAGACATCCTGCGATCTCCTCGACGGATAGCTCCTCACCGTAATACAGGCATAGCGGAATCCTGTATTTGTCCGGGAGCCTGCGCATGATCTCCTGTACCTGCCGGATCTCTTCCCTGCGCAGCAATCCCTCCTCCACTTCAGAAGTGTCTGCGGCTCCGGGTACTGCTGTCTCCACGGGTGTTTCCTCCGTGCTTTTTGTCGGAGCGATCCGGTTTCTGCGGAACATTTTCCGGTTTCCGTTTTTCCATAAACGAATCGCTATGGAGAGCAAATAGCTCTTGGGATTGCCCTCTTCCTGTATCCTGTTCAGTACCTCCATCGCCTTCAGGAAGGTATCCTGATACAGTTCCTCCGCCTCCGGCCGGTTTCCCGTCAGATAGACGCAGAAGCTGTAGATCTCAGTTCCGTAGGTCTCAATGCATTGTTCCAATTCCCGTAATGTCATGAATCTTTCCTTTCTGTTATCCACTGATCCACAGTGATATCCCTCAACCGGTTGTATTTTCCCCTTTACTGTATATTGTCACGAAATGCCCGATGGTTCATTTTTTCTCATGAAATCATAAAAAAGAGAGAGTACTTTTTATTTTACTCTCTCTTTCACACTTTTTCTTTTTTATATTTTTATATCAGCCGTTCTCCTTGATCTCCAACATCAACAGTTCCATGGTCAGATCAAAGTTTACATTAGCATCCAGACGTCTCTTGGCCTTGTCCAGCGCTTCAATGACTTCTTCGATTCCCTCATAACTGCTGCGCTGGGCCACGCGGCGGATGGCACTGATCTCCTCCCGGAAGACGAGATGGTTCACATCACTGGTGGCTTTGAACAGAAGCACATCCCGATACCAGATAGCGATCAGATCCAGATAATCATTGATCTGCAGCTTGTATTCCGTAATCTTCTTGATTGCCGCAGTAATTTCATTCAGATCCATATCCTGAATATATTTTAATAACGACAGAGCTTCGTTCTTGATATTGTCGAAATCCTCACTGGAGGCCAGAGATTTTGCCTTGCCGATATTGCCGCGGGCAAATGCCACACAGACCTCTGCTTTATAGTCCGGCACCTGTAACTGCTGCATCAGGAAATTGCGCACCAGATCATCCGCTACCGGCTTCATATTCAGTACCACGCAGCGGCTGAGGATCGTCGGCAGCAAAGCGTTCACATTGGAGGTCAACAGCATGATCACCGCATATTCGGGCGGCTCTTCCAGCGTTTTCAGAATTGCATTCTGTGCCTGGGGCGTCATCTTCTCCGCCTCGTTCATAATATAGATCTTATACGGACTGCTGTAGGGCTTGATGGCAATATCGTTATTGATCTGCGCACGGATGTCATCTACGCTGATGGTGTTGGGCTTCTCATGGCTGACATAGATAATGTCCGGCTGATTGTCCGACAACGCCTGCTTACAGGAATGGCATTCCTGACAGGGCTCCGTTCCGCCCTTTTCACACTGTAACGTCATGGCAAATACTCTGGCAATAAATTCCTTGCCGGAGGACTTTTCCCCATTGATGATATAAGCATGGGAAATTTTCTTCGCCGAAATGGCGTTCTGTAAATGCTCTTTGATCTGTTCCTGACCTATGATGTCATGAAATGTTGCCATTGGTATCCCCCCTGTCCGTATCCTGTCGTTTTCCTGATTCTGACTTTATCGTACTGCCTTCTTTCGGATCGCGCAAGCGTTTCCTGTATTTTTGTTTATGTAAAAATATCCAGCAACAACCCTCTGATCTCCCCGATCTTATTCAGGATCGCCAGATTGTCTTTTTCATCCTTCATCAGTTCCTGTGCCAGCTGATCCAGGTTCTCATCCACCAGCCGGATAATACCGTACACACGGTGCCGTCCTCTTCTATCCAGAAAGTTCTCTCTGGAAAAAGAATGGGATCTGGTCACCACTTCATTGAGAAACTCCTTGACCAGCCCACGGTAATGTCGCATATCCTTCACATCCCGTTTCTTGGCCAGCTTTTCACCCTCTGTGGTAATCTCCGCCATCAGGTTCGTCAGTCGCTCCTGAAGCTCTGCTTCCTCCACATGACTCGCCAGCATGAATTTGAAACTGCCGTCCGTGGGCGCGGTATTCTGTACCTGCTCCACAGGAGCCGGCTGCTGTATCTGGTTTACTCTCATTTCCATACGCCCACCTCTTTTCCTTTCTTTCCCGGAACTTCTCCGGCACTTTTCTTCTCTGTTATCAATATTTCGGCTATATTCCGGCTTCTTTTAAGTATTTTGTAATATCTTTCAGACATTTCGTCAGATCTGTATTTTCGAATCTGTCAAGAATCCCTGCTGCCGCCAGCTTCTCCTCGGAAAAATCTGCGCTGTCCGCCAGAAATCTCCGGCACATCTCCTCGTATTTCGGCTTCTCCTGCCGTAGTTCTCTGTCCAACGCCCGCTGTAAGCGCACGCCGTCATCCAGTTCGATATAGACCGGCAAAATAGCCTCTGCACCAAAATAGGTGATCATTTTCTCATAGGCTTCCAGCGTTCCGATCATGAGATAATTCTGTGCAGTCAGGTCTATCTGCCCGTCATCCACCGTAAAATACCGCCAGATACCATATACGGTGTCATAGGCTCTGTCCTCAATGATTTTTCCCTGTTCCTTCAGGTTCTGAAAACCGGTCTCATCTGTGAAAAAATATTCCACACCATTCTCTTCCCCTGCCCGGATGGGTCTTGTCGTATAAGGCACGATGGTCCGAAGATCCATCGTGCCCTCTTTCATCAGTTCTTTAAAAACAGTATCTTTCCCCGAGGAGCTTTTCCCCATGAGATATACGATTTTTCCCATATCTGCGTTCTCGTTTTCCCGCTCCTGTTCCGGCTGTTTTCCCGCCGTACAGTACGTTTTTATTCTACTTCCACCACGTGGATCATATCGGTCTTACCTACCACGCCCAGAGGTACGCCTGCGGTAATGACAACTGTGTCACCGGTTTTCACCAGGCCGGCCTGCTTTGCCTTGAAGACTGCTTCTTCAAACAGAGCGTCCGTGGTCTGCTCCTTCTGGATCATAACGGGATTCACACCCCACAGCAGGTTCAGCTGACGATATACCTTCTCATCCAGCGTGCAGCCGATGATCTGGCATCCGGGCTTATAACGTGCGATCATATTCGCAGTGAATCCGGACATGGTAACTGTGATGATGGCTGCTGCCTTCAGATCGGATGCCACACTACAGGTTGCATAGGAGATGGCCGTGGTAATATCGGGTGCCACCTGTCTGTCTTCCTTAACTCTCTGCATTCTGCTGCGATAGTCAATATCCTGCTCTGCTCTCTCCGCAATGCGGGACATGGTCTTAACAGCCTCTACCGGATACAGTCCGGCTGCGCTCTCGCCGGACAGCATGATGGCTGTGGTTCCGTCATAGATTGCATTGGCAATATCTGTTGCCTCCGCTCTGGTAGGGCGGGGATTCTTGATCATGGATTCCAGCATCTGGGTTGCGGTAATAACGTGCTTGCCCTGTGCTACCGCCATCTTGATCATCTTCTTCTGCAGAATAGGTACTTCCTCCAGAGGGATCTCAACACCCATATCACCACGGGCTACCATGATACCGTCGGCTGCGGTAATGATCTCTTCCAGATTCTGGATTCCCTGCATGTTCTCGATCTTGGCAATGATCTTGATCTTGCTGCCTCTGTCTTCTACGATCTTACGAACTTCCTGAATGTCTTCTTTGGTTCTGACAAAGGAAGCTGCGATAAAATCAAATCCATGTTCCACACCGAAAATAATATCTGCCAGATCCACCTCACTGATATAAGGCATGGACAGAATTGCTCCCGGTACATTGACACCCTTATGATTTGACACAAAGCCACCGTTTACGACCTTACATACGATGTCTTCTCCCTTGATCTCTTCTACCGTCATCTCGATCAGACCGTCGTCGATCAGAATTGTTGTTCCGACATTAATGTCATTTTTCAGATTCTTATAGGAAATCGTAGCTCTCTTGGCGGTTCCCATGATTTCTTCCGTTGTCAGGATAAACTGCTGACCGGATACCAGCTCTACCTTACCGCCCTCAAAATCACGCAGACGAATCTCCGGTCCCTTGGTGTCCAACAGAGTTGCTACCGGAAGTCCCAGTTCCTTACGCACTTTCAATACTCTGTTGTATTTCACCAGCTGTTCCTTGTGACTTCCGTGGGAAAAGTTAAAACGTGCCACATTCATGCCCGCAAGCATCAACTCTCTTAATTTCTCCTCACTCTCACTGGCCGGACCGATGGTGCAAATAATTTTGGTTTTTCTCATACAGGCTAAATCCTTTCTGCTGCTATATTTTTTGATTTTTTACTACGGTAATGCAATATTCGTCTTTTCCGGTGACTCCCTGTACCTTCAGGCCTTCCTCGAAGTATTCCGCAAGCTTTCGGCAATGAATCTCTTCGATCTGTTCTCCCGGTACCAGGACCGGAATTCCGGGGGGATACAGATTCACAAAATCTCCCACGATCCTGCCTGCAGCCTGTGCCAGAGGAATCTCCTCCTTTTCGGCATCCCAGGCATCCGCAAGAGACAGGCATGCTTTCGGCTGTATGTGATAGAGAGATGTCTCCCGGAAATCTCCGTTTTCCACCTGTTGCTGCGTCTGCCATTTTCCGGCAGTAATATCGCGGTCGATGGCCAGCAGTGCATCCGTCATTCTTGTGTATGCCTCATCGCTGTCTCCTATGGTGAACATCGCCAGGCAATGATCCGCCGCTGCCATTTCCAACTGCAGGTGGTACTTCTCTAATAGAATATCATAAATCTGCTGTCCTGACAAACCTGCCTTCTTAGATAATATCACCAGTTTTCCGATATCCTGTCTGGCATCCAGCGGCAAAAAATGAAGATTCTTACATTCCGACAATTCTGTCAGCATTCTCAGATAATTCACCTGCAGTTGTGTAAACAGATAATCTCCCTGCTCCTTTACCTGCCGTAATGCATTGTCAATTCCTGCCATTAGTACATAGGATGGACTGCTGGACTGATAAATATGCAAAAGTCTG
The DNA here is from genome assembly GCA_050873925.1 of Acetatifactor sp. GTDB lineage: Bacteria > Bacillota > Clostridia > Lachnospirales > Lachnospiraceae > Acetatifactor. The sequence continues at coordinate 4,169 of JBNMJR010000085.1, read as the reverse complement.
CGCAAACGCTCTCTGTCAACCAGTCTCCCGTTTACATGAAGCAACGCGCTCTGTGTCAGCGCCGGCAAAGTCTTATGAACACTGTGAATCACCAGATCCGCGCCGCACTGGCAACTGTTCTTCGCAAATCCTTCCGCCAGACCCAGATGGGCACCATGTGCCTCATCCACGATCAAAGGAATTCCCTTGCTATGTACCAGCTTTGCGATCGTCTCTATATCTGCGATCCTGCCTTCATAAGTGGGAGACACCAGAAATACCGCATCCGGAGCGGGCTCCCGGCTGAGTGCCTGTGCGATCTGTTCCAGAGTTACCGTATCATAAATATCATACTCCTCCATCATTTCCGGATACAGATAAGAAACTGTTAAATTTCTCAGATATACCGCATGATATGCAGATTTGTGGGCTCCTCTGGTCATGAGGATCCGTCCGCCTTTCGGTACCGCCGCGCTGATAGCCGCCAGAACACCGCAGGTACTTCCGTTGATAAGGTAAAAGCTCTCGTCTGCACCGTACAGTACGGCTGCCTCATCCTGCAACCGTTTTAAGATTTCCTCCGGAGCATGAAGATTATCAAATCCATCGATCTCCGTGATGTCGATATCCATGATCTCCCCGGGGAATTCCCCACAAAGCTGCCTCTTATGCCCCGGCATATGATAGGGATAATAATCTGTCTTGCTGTAGTCTTTTAATCTCCGGTATAATTCACCCAATTCCGTTATTCTCCTGTTTTGGGTTTCCACCCTTTTATTTTCCCTGCTCCTCTTCTATCTTCCGTAGTTTCTCGATCAGGGCTCCGTGTCCCCTGTGTACATGGAAAGTCTCCATAAGAGAACACCATTTGTCTGCCATGGTAACGATCCAGGCCTCACGGCACATGGGCACTGCCGAAATCGTCAACGGCCACATATGTTTTTTTATAATATCTCTTTCTCTCGGGGTCAGGCGGTATTCCTTCTGTGCATTATTCAGCGCTCTTCCCGGATGGTAAAAGCCATGCAATTTGTGGGGGCTGACATGATCAGGAGTATGCCAGTCGTACAGAAAATAATCGTGCAATAATGCCCCACGGATCAGATCCTTTTTTTCACAGGGAATGCGTAACTTCTCGCTGATGGCAAGACTGTATTTTGCCACATTCATGCTGTGATCATTGACTGTCATGTTGCCATGTTGTACATGTGACCGTGTCGAGCGAAAGTTCTCAGAACGCAGAATATCCGGTGCTGCCGCCCGGATCTCCTGTCTTAATTGTCGTTCTCTTTCAAATCTTTCTTTCCACTTCTGCACTTTTTTTGCTGAACGCTGTTTCATAGAACCGCCTTCCTTCTCAATATCCCCTCATCTATAACCACATGGATTCGTATTAATAGTAATAGCATACTACCGGGAAACCGGTAGATACATATTCATAAATAGCTGCCGCCATATTCAGTGGCAGATTGACACAGCCGTGAGAACCGGATGTCAGATAGATGGTTCCACCGAAGCTTCTTCTCCAGGTTGCATCATGCATACCGATATTCCCGTTAAAAGGCATCCAGTAGTTGACCGGGGTCTCATAATTCGCTCCTCTTAATACAGCATTTCTCGTTTTGTAAGTCAGTCCAAATACACCGGGAGGTGTCACACAGTCGGACTTACTCATATTGCCGGATACAAAATCTGTCTCCAATACGATATTTCCCTTCTGAAATAGATACAGATGCTGATTGGTCAGATCGATTTCCACATAGGAGTTGCCAATATCATTGCTTCCCTTCTGTGCTCCTTTGCTACTATATACCGGCTCTTTGTCAATAGTTTCCCCATTTTTAATGGAAGCTGTCAAATTTTTGATCTCTTCCCCGCGGTCAGTCTTCCAGCCATAGGCTCCACTGGGTAAGGTAAGTTCGATTCCCTGCACCGTGGTAAACTTTCTCTTTTTGCCATAAGTATCGTACTCTTTGGCCTGTTCTGCTACAAATTGCTCAATGGCCTCTTCATCCAGCTGCGGCTCCTTATCGTCTGTCAGGATCCATTCGTGAATAGTATCTCCGTCCACAATCACTGTATTATCGTTCCAGTCATAGGTAATCCTTGCACTGACCCATTTATTCATGGTATCGCAGGCTTTTACCAGTGCTGCATCCTCTGCCGTTATTTCGGCAGTTTCATAACAGCCCTGCTCCTCCAGATCTACCGTGGTATCTCCCTGCATGGGATACTACTCCTTCTACCAGGTTGCTGTTCAGTTCTGTTCCCATGGTCTCCGGAATGATTTCATAATTCTTGTTCTTCTCGGAATATTCACTGATATAAGCATCTTCCGGTGCAATCATATTTTTGCTCTGCAATGCCGGCAGCTGTGCCAGCTGCTCCTGCAATTTGTCTGCATCATAGGACACGCCCTGAACTACATCATGATTCTGCGTACTCCACAGCATCTCAATCCACAGGAATTCATTCTGTCTGTCCAAAAGTTCCTGTGCCGCATTCAGCGTATCCACCCAGTACATTCCGATCTCCGGTGCCGTGATCGTGCCGATCTCTTCCTTCACACCGTTCTCGTCTCTTCCCACAATCTGTAAACTATACTGCTGTGACTGTTGATCCATGATCGCTGCTACTTCTGCCGCCGTCATATTACTGCAATCACTGTTATTGATATAAGTATGATTCAGGAAATGAGACTGGTAGTAAATTGCCACACCACCATATGCCAATAGAATTACTGCGACTACAGCAGCTACAATGCCAATCCATTTTTTGCTCTTTTTCTTCTGTACCGCTGTCGCTTCCGCAGGCTGTTTTGTTTCCTCTTTGCTCTCGGTTTCTTTCTTATCAGACTCTTTCTTCGTTGTTTCTTCTTTTAATTCTTTGTTATCGGTTTCCATTTTATCTTCTGTTTCTCCCTCATCTTATTTCTGCTGCGCTAATTATAGCATTTAATTTCGTAAAAAAACAGTGTGAAAAGGCTGAAAAAAAGCCTTTTCACACTGTTTTAGAATACTACTTGCACTAATATCATATAAAGTATGGTCCCTACTGCTATACTTAACAGCGTATTTCTCTTCCAGACATGCAATAATGCCACCACGGCAATGGACACCAACTCCGGAATTCCATGACTACCGGCAAACAGGTTAATACCCTTTACACAGTAAATAACAAGAATCACCATAATGGCCGGCGGGAGTACTTTCCCCAGATAGGTGACCGTTTCCGGAACCTCTCTCTTCCCACCAAACGCCACGAAAGGAACTGCCCGTATGATCAAAGTAACAATAGCTGCAACTGCTATGATTGCGACGGAATGTAACATTTTTTCTTAACTCCTAATAATATGATTGCGGTAATGGTCAATGCCGGTAGCAAAAAGGTGTCTGCTCCCAGTACCAGTAAGCACAGAACTCCGACAACACCTCCGATGACTGCCGGTTTATGTTCTTTCATATCCATCCACTGGTTGACTACAATAACTGTGAATAATGCCGTCATGGAAAAATCAATTCCTGTGGTATCGATGGGCAATACACTTCCCGCCAGTGCTCCCACACAGCTTCCCAGGATCCAGTAACAATGATCCAACAGAGAGATATAGAAGCTGATCCGTTCCTCACGCATTCCCTCCGGGACCTTCAGATCACATAACAGAGAAAACGTCTCATCCGTAAGGGAAAAGATCATATAAGGATATGTTGCACCCATCTTTTTGAATTTTTCTACAAAAGAAAGCCCGTAAAACATGTGTCTGCCATTGACAAACAACGTCATGATCAGGGTATACCACAGACTTGCTCCCGCCGTCAGCAATGTCACCAACACAAACTGCATACTTCCCGCATACACAAACAGGCTCATGAAAAAAGCCCACCAGAAGCCATATCCTGCATCATTCAGCATCAGTCCAAAAGCAAATCCCAGGAAAAGATAGCCCAGCATGACCGGTATGGACTGAATAATTGCATAGCGTAATTCTTTTATTTTATTTTCCATTTCAATTTTAAATCTCTTTCGTTGATTTCTTTGTTTCCGACGAATTATTTTAGCATATCCTGCTTGTGCAGGCAATGGTCTGATATAGGTTCTCCTATGCCCCAGATAATAAAAAAAGATCAATATACAGTTTGTATATTGATCTTCCTGCAATGAGACACGGGGGATTCGAACCCCCGACAACT
>JBNMJR010000084.1:0-9628 GCA_050873925.1 Acetatifactor sp. | reverse complement strand
GATCAGACCCTTCATATACATATCCGCACGTCCGTCATGCGCCAGTTTTACAGCTTTCAGGGAAGCCTCGATCATATCCGGCTCGTTGATGATCTCATAATCGGAGAGGTCCATATTCATTCCGGCTGCGATCTCACGGATCTTCGCCTCATCACCTACCAGGATCGCATCTGCAATACCCAGTCTCTTGGCCTCATGTACAGCTTCCAGTACTGCACTGTCCTGTGCAACGGAGACTGCAACGGTCTTCTTGCCACATTCTTTTACTTTTGCTACGATGTCATCAAAATTCATTTTCTTCCATTCCTTTCCGCCCCTTCGCGGGCTCCAAGTATGAATATCTGTGACGGTGTCTGAATAGTCACTCTAATCGTTAAAATAATAACACACTGGAATACAAAAATCAAGCTACTATGACAAATATAGCCACCTCTAAATGAGGTGGCTGATATCTGCCAGGGTCGGTACGCAGGCGTACAGACATTTTTTTAAATTTTCATCGGGCTGTGTCTGATCCGGTACCATCACGACCTTACAACCGGCACGGTAAGTGCTCATGACTCCGTTGGGGGAATCCTCCACGGCCATACAATCTTCCGGTGCCAGTCCCAGCTGCTCGCAGGCATAGAGATAAATGTCCGGAGACGGCTTCCCTTCGGCTACCATGGTGGCCGAGATCAATTTTTCAAAGTAAGGACGAAGCCCCGTAAGTGTCAGATATTTTTCTGTCCGCTCCAGATCCGTCGCTGTGGCAACCGCTGCGGTAATGTGTCTTTTTTTCAGATCTTCCAGAAGCTCCACGGCACCGGGCTTGCACTTTATGCCATCCCGGTCCAGTGTCTCTTCCATCATTTCTTTTCGCTTATCACGTACCGCATAATAGTCAAAATCTTCACCATACCAGGCTTTGAGCTGTCTGGGAGCAAAGGGTCTGCCCAGACTTCGCATCGTAAGTGCCTGCTCATCCGTCATGGTATAGCCACAGGCTGCCAGAGCCTTCGGCCAGAAAATACGGTAATATTTTTCGGTATCGATCAGCGTACCGTCCATATCAAATAAAACTGCCTGAATCATTGTTTTTCCTCTGTGCCGTCCTGCTCCTTGTCAGCCTTTCCGGCTTTCCGGTCTCGTTTTGCAGCCCTGCGTTTTTTCCGACGCTTTGCCGCCTTTTTCCCCAGCAATACGATCAGCAGGATCACGGCTGCACCACCGACGATACAAAGGACGATCAGCAGTGTATGACTGCTCTCAGCCTCTACCGTACGGAAGCGGCCGGGTACTTCCATGGTGAACTGTCTGTAGCTGCCGATCACGGTGGATTCCACTTCCGTGTACTCCCCGTTCTGCTCTACCTCTACAACAGTATTATCCGCATCCTCACAATAGACACGCAAAGTTGCTTCTCCGGTATAGTCCGGTGCATCCTCTTCCATGGAATTAGTCATGGATACCTCGTAAGTGTCACCCTCTACCTGCAGATGCAATGCCGCATTGGGATAGAAGTTGCCCACTGCCATAACCAGTGGCTTATTGTTATCGTTTTTCTCTGCGGAAGCAATGGATGCGGTCCATTCCTCATACTCTGCTTCCAGTACCTTATTGCCGGTAATATAGCTGAAATCATAATCCGGCCATACACCGTAATAGCCATCCTTCTCCGGCACTTCCGGGATCTGGTCCGCAGACAGATAATCTCCATAGCCGCACTTATAGGAAGCCACTTCTACACCGTCCGCCTGGAAGGTAATGGTAAACTGTGAGAAAGCATCCGGAACGTCTTTGCTGCAGAATTCCTGGTAGGACAGCGGGGTAGCGCCGCCCTGATAGCCGATACCGTCTACACCACCGGCTCCGCCTTCCACATAATAGTTGCCATACAAAGTGCCGTCATCACTGACTTTTCCGGCAATGCTGCCCTGGCCTTCGCCGGACATATCCAGATCATTGTAGGCATAGCTGTAGAAAATATCACAGCCTTCTCCGGCGATACCGCCGATATTATTTTTACCGGTGATCTTACCCATGCTGTAACAGCTGCGGATCGCATAGCTGGCGGATCCCGCAATACCGCCCACATAACTTCCTCCGGTACTCTCTACCGGGGCATAGGATTCGCAGGAAATGACTGCACCGTATTCCGCCTTGCCGACCACACCGCCGACATAGTCTTTTTTACCGGTCACGTCTCCAAGGTTACGGCTGTCTCTGATGACTGCCTTGACTGTCTGCTCCACGTTGAAGCTCTCCGTTCCGGTTAAAGTGATATCGTCCTCGGGATCAAAATCGTATTCCGTTGCCACCTGTCCGACAATACCGCCCACATTCGTATCGGCCTCCACCGCACCGCGGTTCACACACAAGGTAACCTTTCCCTTCTGGAAGCTGGAAGTATCATAACGGGCTTCTTCGGTTCCCTCCGGTTCTGCCGTACCATCCTCAGCGCCGGGATCCCCGGGGTTCACCTCTCCTTTGGTAGCGGACTCATCCGAAGTATCTTCCACGGAAATTCCTTCATACCGGAAGAGGTCATCGCGGATCTCACTGACCAGTTTCCGCAGAACTCTGGCCTGATCCATCAATTCATCCATATGAGCACTGGTACTGTCCGTACCGGCTTCCAGTACATCGCCCAACTGACCCAGCTGGTCAAAAGCTTTGTCAAGCCTGTCATTCAATGTATCCAGATTGTCCTTGATACCGCCACTGCGATCTGTGGAAGAATTCGTTATATTATCAAGATGTTTGGTAGCATTCTCACCGAATTTTTTCAGCGCTGCCTTATAACTCTCTGAACTATCCGGCACATCCGGTACCGTAATCGTTATGCCATTGCCGTCATTTCCGTTCCAGATGTCATTTCCACTGATGGTAACGTCATGACTGCCGCTGTTATTCTTGTCACTGTCTATCTGTTTGTTCAGATCGTCATTCAGAACTTTCAGATCGTTGCTGACACCGTTCAGTTCCTGATTGTAAATATACCACAGATCGTGAGCGGTTCCGGTCAGGGAATCTCCCGCGTTATTGGCATCTTTCAGATTGGAGCTGATACTTTTTGCTATAGCGGATGCCTGTCTGCTGTAGCTGCTCACATCCTTCTGGGTGGCATCCAGCATATCCAGGAATTTGTCAGTCTCAGTATCCAGTTCTTTCAGCTTATCGCTGAGATACTGGATCTCCAGAAACGGCTCCATCTGGCCTACGATACCGCCCACATCTTTTCTGCCCTGCACATATCCCGTATTGGTGCAGTTCTGCAGATAACCCTGATGCAGTCTGCCTACGATGCCTCCGGTATTGTAGCCCACATGCTGATAACCGATGGCTCCGGAATTGGAGCAATAATAGATCTTGCCGTCGGAGATACCCGCGATACCACCGGTATCCGTATGGGCTGCCACATTGGAAGTGCTGTTGATCTGTTCCAGATTGTCCATGGTGATATCTTCCAGATCATAGGTCACTTCTGTGCTGTAAGTATTGATATTTCCGCTGTTGCTGCAGTTGTTCAGGATGCCGTGGTTGCTGCCCACGATACCGCCCGCGGAATGATTGCCGATGACATTTCCGGCAGATTCGCACCGGCGGATTTCTCCGCTCTCGGCATTGACACCGGCGATACCGCCCACTTCCGTGTCACCGACGACATTTCCGGTAAACTTACAATTCTCAATACTGCCATAGTTCACACCGGCGATACCGCCGACCTGATCCTGACTTCCGGAGGGGGATACTTCTCCCGTGACCGTAAGGTTGCGGACCTTTGCTCCCTCCTGCACATAACGGAACAATCCCACTGCCGAACCGTCTCCGGTCAGTTTCACATTGGAAATGGTAAAACCACTGCCGTCAAAGATTCCCGCAAACGTAGGAATACTGAATTCACTTGCCATGCTCAGAACAATGTTATTCTGCAGCACTACCTTTTTATCTCTGGACCAGCTGTCCAGTACACAGTTCTCTGCCAGCTTCCGCAGGTCCTCCTCCGTGCTGATCTCTATGACTGTGTAATCCTGCTCCTTTAACGTGTTGCTATAACCACTGCCGCCTCTGTACTGCTCATAGGTCAAAGTTTCTGCTGCATAGGCGGTAGCCGGTGTCTGCAGGATCAATGCTGCTCCCAGCAGGAAACATAATAATCTCTTACTGTTCATCTTCTGTTCCCTCGCTTTCTGCTGTTTTCTCTTTATCTGAAGCTTCCTTATCCGAGGCTTCCGTATCTGCTCCGACTGTTTCCACCGTATTTTCTCCGGTTGCTTCCTGTCCGGCTGTCTCATCCTCCGGCAGCTCCTGGGCTTCCAGTCTGGGATAATTTTCTTCCGGAGCGTCATCCCGCTCCATTGTCACGGTATCTTTGGGACGGACCACCGCGCCCATTTCACCGTCGATCACACCGACGAAATCACCCTCCAGCACACCATTGACATAACCTTTGATGTGACCGTTCATCCGGATCCTTCCGGCGGAAGGCAACGGCTTTGCCAGATCACGTTTCAGCGTAAATGCCGTCTTCTGGATAATAATATCTCCGATCAGCAGTGTCTGAGGCAATGCCAGCAGTACCAGTAAAATAGAAGTCAGAGTACCACGGCCCAGTGCCAGTCCGATAGCTGCTACCGCTGCATTGGTAGATACATAACTGATAATAAATCCCGCAGATACCAGCATGGAACCACTGGTAACGATAGTGGGGAACGCCTGATTCAGTGCTTCGATGGCCGCTTCCTTGATGGGCATGTAAGTCTTCAGATCCATGTAGCGGCTGGTGATAACAATAGCGTAGTCGATCGTCGCACCCATCTGGATTGCGGATACCACCAGGTATCCCAGGAAATATACATCTTCATTCAGCAGATAAGGCAGTGAGAAGTTCATCCAGATACTACCCTGGATCGTTACTACCAGCAGTACCGGCAGACCGGCGGACTGGAAGGTGAACAGCAGGATGATCATAACGAACAATGCCGTCAGCACCGTGATGATGGTGTTATCCGTTGCGAAGGAATCGCCCAGATCCTTATCACTGGTGGCATTGCCGACTAACAGAATGTCATCTATATTATAGAACTTCGCCACGGTATTACGGATCTGATCCAGCGCTGCGGTGGTCTCTTCTCCCTCATAAGGAACGTTCAGTTCCAGAACAAATCGGGAATTGTCTTCGCCCAGCAGCTGATCTTTTGCAATACAGATCTGGGAATAAGCATCCGTAAGCGTCTCTTCCAGATCATCGTCCAGCGTAATGTTGCCGCTTTCCTTCTGATCATAAATAAACAGGAACATATCAATAAACGGAACTTCGTATTCGCTGACGCCGCTGACCAGAGCTCCGTAATTGCTCTGATCCATCGCATATGCGGAATACAACATATCCGCCACTTCAATATCCAGATCGATCAGTTCCGCAAACTGTCTGGGATTCAGCTTATCCGTCAGCATATAGCCGTCCATGGCCTCGATATTGCCAAGTCCCTGACAGGATTTCACCACATCCAGTTTTTCCAGAGCTTTCAGGGTCTGCGCCTCTTTTTCATAATCACCGTTGGGCACAATGACCGCCAGCTGATTCACCATACCGAATTCCTGATTTACCATGCTGACGGAGAATTTGTTCTCACTCATGCTGCTGGATTCCAGGGTGTTGGTATCGTACACGTAGTTTGCCTTATTGGACAGGAAAAATGCTGCTATAACACCCACGATCAGGACGGGCGGTATAATGTAGCGGGTAGCCACACAGAATTTACCGACTGCCGTGATCTTCGGCACGAAGCTCTTGTGGTGGGTATTGTCGATGGCCTTGGAAAAAGTCAAAAGCAGTCCGGGCATCAGGAAGAATACGGCCACCATACTGAAAATAATGGATTTTGCCAGAATGATACCCATATCGTAACCGATACGGAACTGCATGAACATCATGGCCACCATACCGGAGATCGTGGTCAGGGAACTGGAAGAAATCTCCGGGATTGCCTTACTTAAAGCCACGATCACGGCCTCTCTGGCATCCTTGTCCTCATGTTCTTCCATAAAACGGTGTGCCAGAATGATGGCATAGTCTACTGCCAGACCTAACTGCAGTACCACCGCGATGGAGTTCGTAACGAAACTGATGGTTCCAAACCAGTAGTTCGTACCTTTGTTCAAAATAGCTGCCACGATAAATGTGGTCAGATAAACCGGGATCTCCGCATAGGTTGTGGAGGTGAATAACAGTACGGCTACGATAACCACTGCTGCCAACAACAGAATGACGATCATATCATTATTCAGGTCATCCGCATCACGCTCCTCCTGACCGATGTCGGAGGAATAATAGACGTCATAATCGGACAGCGCATCCAATACTTCATCCAGATGCTGCTGGGTGGCTTCCGTGTCCGCTTCCTCATCAAAAGTGACAGACAATAAAGCCTCCATGTCATGGTAATGATCCTCGGTGTCATCGAAATCCAGCATACTGACACCGTCCATTTCCTCCACCTGGTCTGCGAGCTTCTGTGCCTCGTCAAACGTTACGTTACAGATCAGTATCCGGGCGGAACCGTAAGTGGTAAATTCCGAATCCATCAGATCCAGTCCCCTTCTGGTCTCCGTGGTATCCGGCAAATAAGTGGTCAGGTCGTTATTGACCTTGACTCTGTTCATGGATAATACGCAAAATATGCATAAAACAATGAAGATCAGATAAAATCCTTTTCGCTTGTCTACAATGAGCGTGGCAAGCTTCATCATAAAGGAATTATCTTTTTTGTCTTTTTCTGCGTTGTCTGCCATAGTTCCCTCCTGTTTTTTCTCTCTTTGTACCCTTATTTATGTATCTGATTTTGTATGCCTCTAGTTTAAAATGTTTTTCGACATCTGTAAAGACTTACTACAAAGTTGAGAAATTGTATTAATGTCATTTAATGAACTTGTGTTGATTTTCTGCCACAAGGAAAATATAATAATGGGGAAGAAAAAGCAAGCTACAGATTACATCTGATTGTTTATTTTTAGACATTTTTATGCTGTTTGTCTATTATTTTAGAAAAAATTCAGATTTGTATTAGATATAGGAAATGATTCCTTCTTCTTTTCTCAGAAAGGCTGGTGGAATGTCTTATGGAAAAAATGGATCGCCGTGTGCGCAAGACCCGGGCTCTCTTATTACAGGGACTGGTAAAAATGTTGGAAACCCACGATATTCAGGATATCTCCGTCAAGGAACTGACCGAGCTGGTGGATATCAACCGTGGAACCTTTTATCTGCATTACGATGATATTTACGATATGCTCCATAAAGTGGAGGATGAAATGTTCCAGGAATTTAATGAAATTATGGAACAGAAACCCTCTCCGGCTGAAATGATGTCCTATACCGGCCCTCTGTTAGAGTTTTTCCGTTTTCTGGACCGGCACAGAGATCTGGCCAGAGTCATGATCGGCCCTCATGGAGATCTGGCTTTTGTCAATCGTCTGAAGGATCAGATTGAAAAGCGCACTCTCCAGGTGCTGGAAAGTGCGCAATCCGATGCCAACTATAAATATCTCTGCTCCTTCATCATCACCGGCTGTGTCGGTGTCGTGGAGACCTGGCTGAAAGAATCCGATCCCCAGTCTCCGGAAGAAATGGCGGAAATTCTGGGTACCATGCTCTTACGTCAGCTTAATTTTGTTCCGGAGCCTGCATAGGTTGTGTCGGCTCCGGCATGCCTACGCTCAAAGAGGTCACCGTCTCTCCATCCAGGAAGAAGGATACGGTATCTCCTACCTGAAGTTCGTCCAGAGTGGCGTCTTCTCCGTCAATCGTAATGATCGTATCGTCGTTGACTGTAATAGTCATAGTGTCTCCGCTGAGAGTTAAGGTCATCTCATCCAGCATGTCTTTCTCGGGTTTCTGATCGTTGGGGGCTTCGCCGTTAGGGGCCTGGCCGTTCGGGGCTTCTCCATTGGGCGCACCACCGGTGCTGTCAGGGACCTGGCCATCCGGCTTTTCTCCGTTGGTTGCTTCGCCCGTGGGGGCTTCGCCACTGGGTGCCTGGCCATCGCCGTTAGGAGCCTGACCGTTCGGCATTTCTCCATTGGGAGCTCCACCGTTACCATCAGGGGCCTGACCATCCGGCTTATCACCACTGGGAGCCTCACCTGTAGGGGCTTCACCATCCGGTGCTTCCGGCTTCTCCGCCAATGCAATAGAGATTACATTGCCATCAATGGCAGTGATCTGACCGAGATAGGATTCCCCCTTCTCTTCACCGCTCTCCGCAGTACTTTGTTCCGTCGTACTCTCCGGTGCGATCGTCTCTTTATTTTCCGATGCTTCCGTGCTTGCTGCACTTGCGGTGGTCGATCCGCCGCAAGCCGTAAATCCCGTCATCACCATAGCAGCTGTCAACACTGCACACATTACTTTTGTATTCACCTGGGGTAAATTCCATCTTCTCATACTCTCATTCCTCCTGTTCCATTTAAAATCTTGTGAACATTTCTTTCCCCTTATCTGCCTCTTATGATAAAGGACATCTGCGAAGGAATTGTGAGAAAAATGTGGTGATTCTGTGAACTTTTTCCGCGTGACACGCATGTCATGTCAAGTGTGTTGGCAGTGTCAGATCAGGTGTCGATTTTATTGTTTTGTTGTAAATATCGGAGGAACGCGGTGCAGCCTTCCAACACATCCGCATAGGTCGTCCCGAAATCTCCCGTATACCACGGATCCGAAATATCCCGTTCCGATCCCGCATAGGAAAGCAGCTTCGCTACTTTCCCCTCCGGATCTCCTCCGAATATCCGCAACATGTTGCGAATATTCGCACCATCCATACCGATCAGATAATCATATTCCGCATAATCCGCCCTCGTCGCCTGTCTTGCCCGCTTCCCCTCGCAGGAAATTCCATGCCGCGCAAGCTCCTCTTTCGCCGGCGGATACACCGGATTCCCGATGCCGTTCCAGATTTCCTCCGTGCTGGTGGCCGCGGAGACGATCTGGAAGCGAGCGGCGAGACCCGCGTCGGATACTAATTTTTTCATTACGAATTCCGCCATGGGGGAACGACAAATGTTGCCGTGGCAGATAAATAATACTCTAATTTTCATATTATTTTATCCCCAAATTATATTTTTCTGTACTCTTCTGCATTCTTCTCGCACATAAATGTAAAAAGTTGTTGCGTTTCCACATAATGTTGCTTTTGGCATATATTAGTAACTCGCAGCAATATATGATAAGTTATTACATTCATTAGCACTAGAAATGTAATCAAAATAACAAGTTTTATCCTCACCTCTAAGCGAATTTCATATCATTCTAATTTTTACATGATTTTATACTCAATCATCTACAGAAAAGTGTTCCGACATATTGCACAAAATATATTCGTTACTTTTGCATGTTTCTTGTATAATAAAAATACCAATTATTGCAGAGGGCAGTCCTTAAAGTTGCAGAGGGAATTTCCCTATTATTGCAGAGCCCTGTTTGGTATTTTCCTAAGCCCACAGATCCTGTGGATTTAGGGAAATATCAAACATCCATTGCAGACATACCTGTCTTTATGTATCCTTGAAATGTCGTTGCGGACAACATTCAAGGAGAAAAGGAGTATGCTTGCAATGGACAAGATCCATTCTATCAGACAGCTCT
>JBNMJR010000083.1:0-9670 GCA_050873925.1 Acetatifactor sp. | reverse complement strand
GTTACAGGGCCCTGACACCAGCCGACGATGCCCTCTACTTCCGGGTGTTTCGGGTCACCCACGACGATCACATGGTACCCTTCTGTACTCTTTTGTTCCACGATGCGATGGATCTTTTTCACAAAGGGACAGGTGGCATCAATGCACTCCAGACCGTTTGCTTCCATGATATCATAGATCTCTTTTGCCACTCCGTGGGCACGGATGATCACAGTGGGAATGGTCTCCCCGGCTTTCAAAGCTTTTAGTTCCTCTTTGTTTTCCAGAACTCTTACCCCTTTTTCCGCCAGTTCCCGGACCACTTCCTCGTTATGCACGATGGGACCATAGGTATAGATAGTCTTCCCGTTTTTTAATTGTTCATACACGGTATCTACGGCACGCTTTACACCGAAACAAAAGCCCGCGCAGTCTGCCAGTCTTACTTCCATATTCTGTCTCCCGCTTAACCGATCAGTTCCACGATCCGGTCGATGACCTGCTCGATCGTCATATCGGAAGTGTCCACCAGTACCGCATCCTCTGCCTGTTTTAACGGAGAGGTCTCTCTGTGCATGTCTCTGTAATCTCTGTCCTCGATATCCTGACGGATCTTCTCCAGATCGCAGGTCTCTCCCTTGGCAGTCAGTTCGTCATATCTTCTCCTGGCTCTGACCATGCTGCTGGCGGTCAGATAGATCTTGACCTGGGCATTCGGAAGTACCACCGTACCGATGTCACGACCGTCCATGATCACATCGCTTTTGGCTGCCAGTGCCTGCTGAAGTTCTACCAGTTTGGTGCGCACTGCGGGCTGGGCGCTGGTGTTGGAAGCCATATTGCCGACTTCTTCGGTACGCAGATAAGCATTGACGTTCTCACCGTTTAATAAAACGACCTGTTCCCCATCCACATACTGAATGGTAATATCCGCTTCCTTGCATTTATCGGCGATGGCCGCAGCATCCGTGGGATCCACACCCTCTCTTAACATAAACAGTGCCATAGCACGATACATTGCTCCGGTGTCCACATAGATAAACCCTTTTTTCTTTGCCACCGCTCTGGCAATGGTGCTTTTTCCGGCACCTGCGGGGCCGTCGATTGCTACATTAAAACTCATAGTCTTGTCCTCTTTTCTTTATTTCTTGATTAATTTCTATTAATTACTATTTTTTCACAGCTATTACGGTTTTCATTCGCGAGCCCACACTCTCCGGGCTTTACGAACGTACCTATTGGATACTGTCACCTGCCAGATGTCCCGTGGACCAGGCGATCTGTAAGTTAAAGCCGCCGGTCATGGCATCCAGATCCAGTACCTCCCCTGCAAAATACAAATGCTGTACGTGTTTGGACTCCATGGTGGAAGGATTGACATCCTTTACCGAGATCCCGCCCTGGGTGATGATCGCTTCCGCAAAAGATCTTGTTCCCGTCACCGTTATAGGCAGTTCCTTGATCAATGCGCCAAACGCTTTTCTCTCTTCCCGGCTGATCTCGTTTACTTTCTTCTCCGGGGAAATCCCGGACAACTCTATCATAACAGGAATCAGCTTTGCCGGGAACAGGTGATCCAGCGCATTTTTAAACTGTTTATTCTTTGCTTCCTCAAAATCCCGAAGTAAGCGTTTGTCCAGTTGCTCCGGTGTCAGTGCCGGTTTCAGATCCAGGAAAAGCTTTACTTCGTCGCTGCCTTTACGTTTCGAAATATTTTTCGAATAAAAGCTGCTGGCTGACAGGATCAGAGGGCCGCTGACACCAAAATGGGTAAACAGCATCTCGCCGAAACCTTCATACCAGATCTTCTTACCACACCGCATCCGGATCTCCACATTTTTCAGTGAAAGTCCCATCAGTTCCCTGCACCAGGGCTCCCGGATCTCCAAAGGCACCAATGCCGGTTTTCTCTCCGTCACCTTATGCCCTGTCTCCTCCGCAAAACGATAACCGTCTCCGGTGGATCCGGTGCCGGCATAGGAGCAGCCTCCGGTACAGATAATGCAGTCATCCGCAGTAATTTTCTTATAATTCCCGCATTCCACGCCACAGAAAACAGGATTGCCGCCCGTTTCCTTTGTCAGAATCTTTTTTACCTCGGCATGCAACTGAATGTCCACCTGATATTTGCGAAGTTCTCTCTGCAGGGCAGCGATCACATCCGAAGAATGGTCGGATACCGGAAATACCCGGTCTCCCCGTTCTGTCTTCAGAGGGCAGCCTGCCTGCTCTAACAGTTCGCATACCTGTGTATTGTCAAAACCGTAAAAAGCACTGTACAAAAACTTTTCATTGGTACAGACATTCCGGAACAACTCATCCATGTCCGCCGCATTTGTCACATTGCAACGGCCTTTTCCGGTAATAAACAGCTTTTTCCCCAGCTTTTCGTTCTTTTCCAGAAGGGTTACCTTATGCCCTTTTTGTGCCGCCGCAATGGCGGCCATCATGCCGGCAGCACCGCCGCCGACCACAATCACCTTACTCATTTCTATCCTCTTCTGCCGATCTGTACGTCCATCATTTTTCCTTGCGCCGCAGGGAATAGTCCAGCATCGGTTCATCATCTATAAAATCGATCTCATCATTCAGATACACCTGATAATTATTCCAAGTCTCTTCCAGTGTCTCCAGATTCTTCCGCACCTGCTCCGGACATTTCAGACACAATGCCACCACCAGCGCATTGATCACACTTAAGGGTGCCACCAGAGAATCCACCACCGACACCATGTCACTTCTGGCCAGCAGATTACAGGAAGAATACAGATTCATGGGAGAATGAATACTGTCGGTAATGGCAATCACCTTGGCATTCCGGTCGTTGGCGAACTCCATGGCTTTCAGCGTCCGCATGGAATACCTGGGAAAACTGATGCCAATAAAACAATCCTTCGGGCCGATATGGATCATCTGTTCAAAAGTTTCACTGACACTGGTGGTATTCAGTAAAAAGACTTTGCCACGGATCATATTCAGGTAAAAATGCAGGAATGCCGCCAGCGGCTCATTACTGCGAAGTCCCATGATATAAATGGTCTCCGCCTCCAGGATCGTGGCAACGGCGGATTCAAAGGCCGCCGGATCCAGATTGTCTATGGTATCCTGAATCTTTTCGATATCCGCACTGAGCACAGAGGTCAGGATCTCCGACTGAGAGCTTCTGCCGTATTTGGCATCCATCTTCTGAATGCCGTTAAGCTTTCCCTGTACGCAGCTTTCCAGTGCTTTCTGGAATTTCGGATAGCCGTCGTAACCGATTCCCGCCGCGAAACGCACTACCGTGGACTCACTGATTCCCAGTGTCTCCCCCAGTTTTGCTGCGGTCATAAATACCGCCTGATCGTAATGCTCCGATATATAATCCGCAATGGCTTTGTGCCCTTTGCTCATTTTTGCATAATGTTCATTGATTCGGGTAAAAACATCATATTCTGCCACCGTTCTTAACCTCGCGTTGTCTCATTGTAAAAAGCGTAATAGGAATGCTCCAATAACTGCATCGTCTGCAAATCTGTCAGATCATAATCTCCGGTCAGGGACATGCAGGCAGCTCCGTGAATGAAGATCCACATTTTCATAAACAGGTCACCGGGATCCGGGCAGCCCGCCACCCGGGCCAGATTGATCTCATAGACCACATTTCCGGCATCGCCGTTCAAGATCTCATACATACTCTTTTTCTTATGTTTGCCATCCTGATTGTCTGATATGAACAAAAGCTCGAACAGGTGTCTCTCTTCTCTTGCAAAAGCTATGTATGCCATGCCCAGATTGGCAAACGGTGTCTTGCCGGTGCGGGGGTACAAGCTGTAATAATCCAGAAAATAAGCTGCCGCTCTCTCATAGACCGCATCCCACAGTTCTTCCATATTCTTATATACCCGGAAAATAGGCTGTGTGGAACACCCTGCTTTCGCCGCTACCTTTCTGGCTGTCACATTGGCAAATCCCTCTTCTCTTGTCATGGCAAATGCCGTATCCAGGATTTTATCAATCGTGATCATCTCTTTACGAGCCATAATCCCTCTCATTCCGCTGTTTTTACAGCAAACGACGTATTCTTCTATAACACTTGTTATTTTAGTGGGTGAATACCACTTTTGTCAATATGTAAATGGTTCGACCGGGTATCTGTATAAATAACGGCTTCTCCGCCCTTCGGGCTCTCGAAGCCGCAAACCACATTCGCATATCGGGCTAACGCCCTTTTATGCTCATGTGGTTTTGTTTTTCTAATAAAAATACCGCACCGGTTGCTAGCAACCGATGCGGCATCTTTATTGAAAAATTATTTATACAGGGTATGCACCGTTCTTGGTGTCAGCCTGGGTCATATCAACCTTTTCCTGCTGCGCCTGACGATACTTGAAGAAGTCGGTAGCAACCTGAGGGAACAGAGCGTAGCTCAGAACGTCCTCATCCTGCTGTTTCCATTCCTTCATCTCGCCTTCCAGCTTATCCATCTCGTTGTCGAGCAGATCAGCGTAACGGCAGGTGATTCTCTCCTCACCGGGGATAACCTTGTCGATAACTTCCTGGCTCATGGGCTTAACGGTCTGACCGTACTCACCACGCAGAACTGCCTTGGTCTCCTTGGTAGCCATCTTGTAACGCTCACCAAGCAGTACGTTGAAGACTGCCTGAGTACCAACGATCTGAGAAGAAGGAGTAACCAGAGGGGGCTCACCCAGATCCTTACGAACCTTGGGGATCTCCTTCAGTACGTCGTAGTATCTGTCTTCTGCGTTCTGCTCCTTCAGCTGGCTAACCATGTTGGAAAGCATACCGCCGGGTACCTGATACAGCAGAGTCTTGATATCAACGCCCATAACCTTGGGATTCAGCAGGCCGTTAGCCAGACACTCATCTCTGTAAGGTCTGAAGTAGTCAGCGATCTCAGCCAACAGGTTCTGATCCAGACCGGTATCGTAAGGGGTTCCCTTGAAGGTCTCAACCATAACCTCGGTAGCAGGCTGTGAAGTACCCATAGCGAAGGGGCTCATAGCGGTATCGATCACATCAACACCGGCCTCTACTGCCTTCAGGTAGGTCATGCTTGCAACACCGGAAGTATAGTGGGTATGCAGCTGGATGGGAAGCTTGGTAACTTCCTTCATAGCCTTGATCAGTTCAGCAGCCTTGTAAGGTACTAACAGACCGGCCATATCCTTGATACAGATGGAATCTGCACCCATCTCTTCGATCTTCTTGGCCATGCCGGTCCAGTACTCCAGAGTATAAGCATCGCCCAGAGTGTAAGCCAGAGCAACCTGTGCTTCACCCCTGCCTTCCTGTGCCTTGAACTTATTGGTAGCATTTACTGCTTCCTGTAAGTTACGCAGGTCGTTCAGACAGTCGAAAATACGAATGATATCAATACCATTGGAGATGGACTTCTGTACAAAGTAATCTACCACGTCATCTGCATAAGGTCTGTAACCCAGAATGTTCTGTCCACGGAACAGCATCTGTAACTTGGTGTTCTTGAAGCCGTCACGCAGCTTTCTCAGTCTGTCCCAGGGATCTTCCTTCAGGAAACGAAGGGATGCATCAAAGGTAGCGCCGCCCCAGCACTCTACGGAATGATAACCAACTTTATCCATCTTATCTACGATAGGAAGCATGAATTCGGTCGGCATTCTGGTAGCGATCAGAGACTGATGTGCATCACGTAAAACAGTTTCCGTAATCTTAATCGGTTTCTTTTCAATTTCTGACATTACGAATATCCTCCATAATAATATTTTCTATAATTAGTTAGTCACGATGCGTTATTCTAAACCCTTCGGGTTTATTTCATCGCGCTTCGCGCGAAATACATCGCTTTAGAATACTCCGAAGATAGCCATGAATGTACCGGCCGCTACGGCAGTACCGATAACACCTGCTACGTTAGGTCCCATAGCATGCATGAGCAGGAAGTTGGTAGGATCGGATTCTGCACCAACCTTCTGGGATACACGTGCTGCCATAGGAACTGCGGATACACCTGCGGAACCGATCAAAGGATTGATCTTGCCGCCGGAAAGTACGCACATCAGTTTACCGAACAGAACACCTGCAGCGGTACCGAACATGAATGCGATCAGACCCAGAGCTACGATCTTCAGGGTATCTGCATTCAGGAATGCTTCTGCACTGGTGGTAGCACCTACGGAAGTACCCAGCAGAATAACTACGATGTACATCAGAGCATTGGATGCTGTCTCAGTCAGCTGACGAACAACGCCGGACTCACGGAACAGGTTACCAAGCATCAGCATACCTACCAGAGGAGCTGTGGTGGGAAGGATCAGACATACAACGATGGTAACAACGATGGGGAACAGGATCTTCTCCAGCTTGGATACGGGACGAAGCTGACCCATCTTGATCTTTCTCTCCTTCTCAGTGGTGAGAAGTTTCATAATAGGGGGCTGGATAATGGGAACCAGTGACATGTAAGAATACGCTGCCACCGCAATAGGTCCCAGGATCGCCGTCTGTCCCAGCTTACCAGCAAGGAAGATGGAGGTAGGGCCGTCAGCACCACCGATGATGGAGATTGCTGCAGCTGCCTTGTCGTTGAATCCCAGCCAGATTGCTCCGAAGTATGCTGCGAAGATACCGAACTGTGCAGCAGCTCCCAGAAGGAAGCTCTTGGGGTTCGTAATCAGAGGGCCAAAGTCTGTCATGGCACCTACACCCATGAAGATCAGGGAAGGCAGGATTGCCAGTTCATCCAGCTTGTAGAAATAATACAGTAAGCCGCCGGCACCGTTTGCTGCATTTTCAGGGTGCAGCATGATATCGGGATAAATGTTTACCAACAGCATACCGAACGCTATCGGGAGTAAGAGCAAAGGCTCGAACTCATGACGGATAGCTAAATAAAGGAAAAAGCATGCAACCAGAATCATGACATAGTTTCCCCAGGTCAGGTTAAAAAACGCTGTCTGATGAATCAGGTTGTTAAGCGTACTAGCTATATATTCCATTTGATGACCTCCTGTTGTTTATAGAGCTGATGTATAATGCTTAGTTCAGAGTTGCCAGAACTGCACCAGCCTCAACAGTATCACCAACTGCAACGTCAATGCTTGCTACAGTACCGTCTTCGGGAGCTACTACAGGGATCTCCATCTTCATAGCTTCCAGAATGATGACTGCGTCACCCTTCTTAACAGCCTGTCCAACACTTGCCTCTAACTTGAAGATCTTACCAGCTGCACCGGCCTCAACCTTGATGCTGCCTGCTGCGCCGCTTGCCTTGGGAGCTGCTGCGGGAGCCTTGGGTGCTGCCTTGGGAGCTGCGGGAGCCTTTGCTGCTACGGGTGCTCCGGTAGATGCGCCCTCTTCTACTACTACATCATATACGTTGCCATTAACGGTAATGGTATAATTTTTCATTTTAATATCCTCCTAACGATTTTACGATTATCTTACTTTACGGATAGAACGAACTACAAATCCGTCAGTGCTTGTTGCACCCTGGCTTGCTGCGATTGCAGCTGCGATAACAGCTACCAGTTCCGTGTCATCTGTCTCAGGCTCTTCCTGTGCAGCGATCTGAGTTACTGCCTTTTCAATGCCTGCGCTCTTTACTTCTTCCTTCTTATCCTTCTTGCTGAATGCAGCCTGGATCCTGGGGATGAAGTTGAACAGGGAAATGATCAGCGAGATCAGGATCAGCATTACGAATACCGTTCCCATACCGATCAGAGTGTTCAGTGCAGCCTTGGTCATCAGACCGCCCATGGATTCGATGGGGTTCAGTGCTGCGGACTCCATGCTCAGGAACATATCGTTGGTGAAGATCACTTCTGCCTGTGCATTCTGATTGGCACCGGTCACATCTACATGAACAATGATCTGATCATCATCGATGGTAGCTTCTGCATCACCGACAGCAGTAATACCGCCGATGGTCTTCTTTGCGGAATTGAAGGACTCAATGGCCGTCTTGTATGCATAACCGTCAACGGTGATACCTACATTTTCCTGTACCAGATATGCCACTTCATCAGCGGTATACTCGGAAAAGCTCTCCAGTGTCGCTTCGTCTTCAAAATTCTCCAGAGAAGGAATCACATACTGGGTAGCGATCTGGATCGCGGTGTCCATCTTACGCTGCTCATAATCTGTATAGGTCTCCTCACTGCCGCACGCCGTCAAACCAAAGATGCAGGTAATCATACATACTAAGCTTAAAAATTTCTTCATTTTACAATCACCCTTTCTTATACAGTTCCGTGTTTCTTGGCAGGACGGTCTTCACTCTTGGTGAATAACATCTCGAATGCGCCGATCACATATTTTCTGGTATCAGCAGCATCTACGATCTGGTCCACATATCCTCTCTTGGCTGCGCTGGTTACATTCAGAGTAAGTGCTTCGTACTCAGCAGCCTTTTCATTAATCACATCAGCACCCTGACCGTCATACATGATCTTGGCAGCCAGCTTGCCGTCCATGGCACCGATCTGTGCATCCGGCCATGCCATGGTAATATCAGCTCCGATTGCCTTGGAGTTCATTACCACATAAGCGGTTCCCAGAGCCTTGCCGATCACAACGTTTACCTTGGGAACGGTTGCGTTAGCGAATGCGTAGGTCAGCTTTGCAGCAGCCTTTGCGATGGTCTTCTCGGAAGCCAGAGTTGCTTCATAACCCTTTACATTGGTCAGGGTCAGTACCGGGATACCGAAAGCATCACAGAAGTTAACGAACTCTGCAGCCTTCTCACAGCCCTCTGCGGTCAGAACGGCATCCAGCTTTTCAGCTACCTTGCCTTCTTCGTCACAGATCTCGGAACGGTTGGCTACCGCACCAACGGTAACACCATCCAGACGTAAGAAACCGGTTACCATGTTCTTGGCATATCCGGACTTAACTTCGAAGAAGTTGTTGTCATCTGCCAGAATGGACAGAGCAACGGATGTATCGCCGACACAGCCTGCGATCTCGGGATTTACACGATTCAGATCATCGGTGCAATCCTCCAGGAAGCTTGCATCATCCTCGTTGTTGGCAGGCAGGAAGCTTACCAGCTCTCTTACCTTCTCCAGAATGGTTGCTTCATCGGCTACCACGTCAACAATACCGCTCTCTTCTGCCTGGAATTTAGCGGAAGAAGAATCACACTTGGTGATCACATTGCCATCCAGAGCGTTAGGAGCATTTACGAACAGTTTGGCGTTCTTCTCTTCCATGAAAGTGAAATCGGTCATGGTAGGGAACAGGCCCAGGCCGCCGCCACAGGTTCCGAATACAGCGGTGATCTGAGGGATCACGCCGGAAGCCATGGTCTGCTTTAAATAGATCTCACCGAATGCAGCCAGTGCGTCGGTTGCCTCCTGCAGTCTTAAACCTGCGGATTCGATCAGTCCGATCACAGGTGCTCCGGTCTTCATAGCCAGATCGTAGAGGTTGGTGATCTTCTTTGCATGCATCTCGCCGATGGTTCCGTTCAGTACGGAAGCATCCTGGCTATATACATATACAAGATTACCATTGATCACTCCGTAGCCGGTAATACAACCGTCAGAAGGAGTTTCATTGGGTTTCAGATTGAAATCCGTAGCTCTTGCGGTTACAAGTCCGCCGATTTCAACGAAACTGTTGTCATCGAGTAAAGCTGCTATTCTTTGACTCGCTTTTGAAGTAGTACTCATATGTTTTCAGCCCTCCGTTGATAATATAATAAAAT
>JBNMJR010000082.1:0-9708 GCA_050873925.1 Acetatifactor sp. | reverse complement strand
TATCACGATTATGGATACGGACTCCAATCTGCTGTTCGCTGGCGGAGACGATTACACTTCCGCCGGAATCGCCAACTCCATGCAGGAGCTGCAGAACCAGGCGGAATCCATGATCGCCAACCAGGTCAAGAAGGTACTGCTGGGAACCAAGCAGTACAATGATGCGGCGGTTACCAGCCATCTGAGTATGGATTTCTCCGATTATGAGGAGACAGTCAAGGAATATTATGCAAATTCCGACAGAACCGAGGGTATGCTTGCTCATGAGGAAACTTACGACAGTGAGAATACCAATGACGGCGGCGGAGTGCCGGGCACAACTTCCAACGGTCAGGGCGGCACTACCTACGTATCTCCGGACAGCAGCAACAGTTCCTCGACTACTTCCGAAGCCAGCAGAGACTACCTTCCCAATGAGTCCATCACAAATACGGTGACCCCTGCGGGAGGTATCAACTATACCAATTCCTCCATTTCCATTGCGGCGATCACCTATCGGGAGATCCACTATGAAGATGTGAAGAGACAGGGACTTCTGGACGGCACCACATGGGACGAATATAAATCCCAGAACAGTGCGGATACCAAGCTGACGGTGGACCAGGATATGTATAGTCTGGTGGCCAACGCTACCGGCATCAGTGAGAACAATATCACGATCATTGCATACGAAAGCCCTATTTTTTATGATAAGGAAAGCAGTCCGGTCACTGCACAGAACGTGCTGAGTGTGATCATGCTGTTATTGATCCTGGGACTGCTGGCATTTGTGGTACTGCACAGCATGCGTACCAGACAGGCGGTACAGCAGGAGGAAGAGGTATCTGTGGAGAATATGCTGCAGTCCACCCCTGAGGCAGAACTGGAAGACATTGACGTGGAATCCAAGTCTGAGACACGTAAGATGATCGAGAAATTCGTAGATGAGAATCCGGAATCCGCGGCGGCATTGTTGCGTAACTGGCTGAACGAGGACTGGAACTAAGAAACGGAGTAACTATGGCAAGGACAAAAGCAGAAGGCGGAATATCGGGACTGCAGAAAGCTGCAATCCTTCTGATCTCTCTGGGACCGGAGAGATCCGCCGGAATTTTTAAACACTTAAAAGAAGAAGAAATCGAAGAACTGACCCTGGAGATTGCCAATACCAGAAGTGTGACTCCCCAGGTCAAAGAAGAAGTGATCAATGAATTCTACGAGGTGTGTCTGGCACAGCAGTATATCGCCGAGGGTGGTATCAACTACGCTAAGGAACTGCTGGAAAAGGCACTGGGCTCCGACAAGGCAATGGATGTGATCGGCAAGCTGACCGCATCTTTACAGGTAAAGCCTTTCGAGTTCGTGCGCAAGACCGATGCCAGCCAGCTGATCAACTTCATTCAGGACGAGCATCCTCAGACGATTGCTCTGATCCTGTCTTATCTGTCACCCAGCCAGGCAGCGCTGATCATTTCCGCACTGCCGCCTGACAGTCAGGCAGAGGTGGCCAGACGTATTGCAGTCATGGATCGTACCAGCCCCGATGTCATCAAGGAAGTGGAAAAGGT
Organism: Acetatifactor sp.; assembly: GCA_050873925.1. Taxonomy (GTDB): domain Bacteria; phylum Bacillota; class Clostridia; order Lachnospirales; family Lachnospiraceae; genus Acetatifactor. The sequence continues at coordinate 8,161 of JBNMJR010000082.1, read as the reverse complement.
ACTGGAGTCCAAGCTGGCAAGTCTGGTGAACCAGGACTACACCATTATCGGCGGTGTGGATGCAGTGGTAGATATCCTGAATACCGTAGACCGTGGTACCGAGAAACATATCATGGAGACTCTGGAGATCGAAGAACCCGAACTGGCAGACGAGATCCGCAAAAAGATGTTCGTCTTCGAGGACGTGCTGCTCCTGGACGACAAGGCAATTCAGCGTGTGCTGCGTGACGTGGACAACAACGATCTGGCAGTGGCACTGAAGGGTGCCAACGAGCAGGTACAGAATGCAATCTTCAACAACCTGTCCAAGCGCCTGGTTGTTATGATCAAGGAAGATATGGAATTCATGGGTCCTGTCCGTATGAAGGATGTAGAAGAAGCACAGCAGAAGATCGTCAATATTATCCGTAAGCTGGAGGATTCCGGAGAGATCATCATTTCCAGAGGCGGAGGTGACGAGATCGTTGTCTAGTAATCTTTTAAAACGTGGATTTACGAAACTTGTGGAAGAAGACACCAGGGTGATCAATACCAACGATCTGGTAGCGAAAAGAATCCGGGAATTGTCTGCCAAAATGCAGCAGGAAGAAGGAACCGGATTTGTCTCCGGTCTGGCGGCGGATAAGGTAGAGGCGCTGGTGACGGATACCGGGGATGGCGAAGATGATCCACAGACCTCCGGCAATGTGATCAAGGCCGGAGAAGATCTGCAGAAGTTAAAAGAAGAAGCCGAAGCAGAGGCACAGAAGATCGTAGAGGATGCCAAAGCACAGGCTGAGAGTATTCTGGCGGATGCCAGAGCACAGGCGGAAGCACAGAAAGCGGATGTACTGGAGCAGGCCAGAAGGCAGGGACAGCAGGAGGCAAAAGCGGAGGCTGACCGCGCTGAGGCTCAGAGAACTGCGGAATATCAGAAAAAAGCTGCCGGTCTGGAAGCGGAATATCAGAAGAGAATGGATGAACTGGAACCGCAGTTCGTAGATACCATTACGGGTATTTACGAGCATATTTTTGATGTGGATCTACATTCCTACAGAGAAGTACTCTGCTATCTGATCTCTTCCACCATGAGAAAAACGGAGGACAACCGGAGCTTTCTCGTACATGTTTCCCGGGAAGATTATCCCTATGTCAGCATGCAGAAAAAGCAGATCATGGCAGGGGCCACCGCACCGAACAGTACGGTGGAAATCGTTGAGGACATGACCCTGGGCAAAGGTGAGTGCATGATCGAGACCGAAAGCGGTATTTTTGACTGCGGACTGGGAACCCAGTTGTCGGAACTGCGTCAGAAATTAAAATTATTATCCTACGAAGGCTGATAAATGGTCATTAAGAACATTGATTTTGAAAAATATAATAAAATGACGGAGAAGAGCTTTTACCGCAAGCTGGGAAAAGTGGTCAATGTGGTCGGACTGACCATAGAGTCCGCCGGACCGGATTCCAAACTGGGAGATCTGTGCCGGATCCTGCCGGAAACGGAAGGGGCGAAGCCCATTATGGCGGAAGTGGTAGGCTTCCGCGACAAGAAGACGCTGCTCATGCCCTATGATTCCGTGGACGGTATCGGCCTGGGGTGCGTGGTGGAGAACACCGGAGATCCCCTGAAAGTTACGGTAAGTGATAAGCTGTTGGGCAAGACGGTGAACGGACTGGGAGTGCCGATTGACGGTGAAATGATCAACGGAGCAGCCTATCCTGTGGAAGCAGCACCTCCGGATCCCATGTCCAGAACCATTATCGATCAGGTACTGCCGTTGGGCGTCAAGGCGGTAGACGGTATGATCACGGTAGGAAAAGGACAGAGAATCGGTATCTTTGCCGGATCCGGTGTAGGCAAATCCACCCTGATGGGTATGTTTGCCCGCAACACCAAAGCAGATATCAATGTCATTGCACTGATCGGCGAGCGAGGCAGAGAAGTGCGGGAATTCATCGAGAGAGATCTGGGTGAAGAAGGTATGCGGAGATCCGTTGTGGTAGTGGCAACCTCTGACAGACCGGCGCTGGAACGTAACAAGGCGGCCAAGACGGCTACCGCGATTGCGGAATATTTCAGAGATCAGGGCAAAGATGTCCTGCTGATGATGGATTCCCTGACCCGTTTTTCCATGGCACAGCGGGAAATCGGACTGGCCAGCGGAGAACCGCCGGTGACCAGAGGGTATCCTCCCAGCGTGTACTCGGAGATGCCAAAGCTTTTGGAACGGGCCGGAAGAGCAGCAGTGGGTTCCATCACCGGATTGTATACGGTCCTGGTGGACGGTGATGATTTTAATGAGCCTATTACAGATACCGCCAGAAGTATTCTGGACGGTCATATTATGTTGGACAGAAAGCTGGGACATAAGAACCATTACCCGGCTATCGATATTTTACAGAGTATTTCCAGGTGCATGAGCCAGATTGCCACCAGAGAACACAAGCAGGCGGCCAACAAGCTGAAAAACGTACTGGCAACCTATAACGAGGCGGAGGATCTGATCAATATCGGCGCCTATAAAAAGGGCAGTAACCCGAATATCGATTACGCGATCTCCAGGATCGATGCCGTGAACGGATTCCTGTGCCAGGGTACGGATGAGAAATTTACTTTCGAAGAAACCGTACAGATGCTGGAAGAACTGTTCGCGGATCAGGGGTGAGATTAAATGGCGAGATTCAGATATTCTCTGCAAAATATCCTGAATATCAAAGAAAAAATGGAAACACAGGCAAAACAGGAATTCGGAACGGCCCAGGCAGCCCTGAATGTGGAAACAGAACATCTGGAGCGCCTGAAAGAGCGCAGAAGAGAGTATGAAGAACAATCTGCCGGGCTGCTCAAAGGAAAACTGGACCTGCGGGCCATTGAAGAGAACAAGGAAGCGCTTCTGAAAATGGACAGCATTGTGGCAACACAGGCGATCCGGGTGGAGAAAGCGAAGGAAAACGTGGAGGCTGCCAGAGAACGGATGGCAGAGGCCATGAAGGAAAGAAAAATGCATGAGACACTGCGGGAGAAGGCTTTTGAAGCGTTTCTGCAGGAAGAAAACCATGCGGAAAGCAAAGCAATTGATGAACTGACCAGTTACACCTACGGACAGAAGACCCGGTAGAACGAGGATACGGGGCAAAAAGCCGGCAGGTGATGGAAAGGCATGAGGATTAATATGGCAAGAGAAAAGACTCCGGAAGAAACCACAGCGGATAACGAAAGAAAACAGCTGGCGGAAGAGAAAAAACAATTAAAGAAGGAACAACAGGCACAGCGAAAAGAAGCAAAGCGCCGGGCAAAGGAAATTGCAAAACAGGAGGATGCACTGGAGGACGGTAATGAAGGCAACAGTCTTCTGACCTTCGGGGCTACGATCCTGATCGTGGCATTGTGGCTTGCCGTGATCTGCGTGATCATCAAACTGGATATCGGCGGTTTCGGCAGTTCGGTAGTAACGCCGATCTTAAAGGATGTTCCTGTGCTCAACCGGATCCTTCCGGGTAATTCGGTGACGGAGACGACAGATTCGGGTGCTTACGGCGGCTATACCAGCTTACAGGACGCGGTGGATCAGATCAAGAGTCTGGAACTGCAGCTGGAGCAGGTACAGAATGCGTCTTCCGCCAAGGATGAAGAGCTGGATCAACTGAAGGCAGAAGTACTCCGGTTGAAAGAATTCGAAAATCAGCAGGTGGAATTCCAGCGTATCCAGAAGGAATTCTATGATGAGGTTGTTTATTCCGACAAGGGACCCGGAGCGGAAGAATATAAGAAATATTACGAGTCCATGGATCCGGCCACTGCGGAATATATTTACAAACAGGTGGTGACCCAGTTACAGGAGAGTCAGGAAGTGCAGGATTATGCGGCGGCTTATTCCGCCATGAAGCCGAAGCAGGCAGCGGCAATTTTTGAACAGATGACGAATAATCTGGATCTGGCAGCCAGAATCCTGAAAGTTATGAGTGCGGATGACAGAGGCGCCATCCTGGGAGCCATGAATTCAGAAGTAGCGGCAAAGATTACGAAAATTATGGATCCGGAATCTTAAGAAAAAACAAAAAAGATCCGATACATGATTTGTAGTATAAATACAGGTCATAGACCGTCATAAAGCGGCAAAAGGGGCCTGAGAAAGGAGGAATTATGGCAGGAACGACAATCAAAGGTGTCGGCAACGGCAGCAATGTGCAGATACCGGATATGGTCACAGCGGCAAAACAGAATGCCGGTACCAGTTTCCAGGCGGTATGGAACAAGACCCAGACTCAGAGTAACGCTCAGACAGCCAATACGACCAATGGGGATCGCACCCAGGCGGGACGGAACGATGTCAGACGCGGAGATTCTTTGAGGACCGGCGGCAGACAGCGTGACAATGTAACGGATGCTTCCAACGGAGACAAGACGGTGGAAGATGACAATCTGGATGCAAAGAATCTGGAGAAGGTTCAGGAAGTTGTGGGAACAGTGGTACAGAACCTGATCCGGCAGATCACGGATACGTTTTCCGTCAGTGAAGAAGAACTGCAGGCGACCATGGAAGATCTGGGAATGACCGAGATGGATCTGACAGATCCCGGGAAACTGAATGAATTGCTGATGGCAGTCAGCGGAGCACAGGATTCATTTGCATTACTGACAGATGAGAATCTGTACAATGATGTAAAAGGAATCATGGATCTGCAGAAGGAGCTGACAGGCCGGGCACAGGAAGAGTTACAGCTGACTCCCGAAAAATGGCAGGAGGCGGTGACACAGATCACACAGGAAACTGTGGCAGAACCGGTGATCACTGTGGAGACCGAAAGAACAGAGGAAACGAACGCTGCTACGAAAGAATCCACTGCGGATACCACAGAAGCTATCGCGGCACAGGCGGCTGACACTGAGGAAAAAGCCCCGGTGCAGAACACGCAGGAGAATAAGACTGAGGATTCCGGCAATAAACAGGAGCATTCCACCGGCGAACATCATGGAAATCTGCTCTTACAGAATCTGAAAGAAGACAATTTCCTGACACAACTGCAGCAGACAGCACAGACCACAGAAACGTCATCCACAGATACCCAGGATATCATGCGTCAGATCATGGACTACATGAAGGTATCCGTCAAGGCAGACAGCTCTGAACTGGAAATGCAGCTGCATCCCCAGAGTCTGGGAACCCTGCACATACAGATGGCATCCAAAAACGGTGTGGTTACGGCCAACTTCATCACACAGAATGAAACGGTCAAGGCAGCGCTGGAGAGCCAGATGGTGCAGCTGAAGGAAAACTTCGCAGAGCAGGGTGTCAAGGTGGAAGCCATTGAAGTCACCGTACAGACCCACCAGTTCGAACAGAATCTGGAACAGGGAAGAGGCCGTGGCAGCAATCAGGAAAATGAAGCAGGCGTAGGTAGAAAGCGTACCCGCAGGATCAACCTGAATGCAGCATTTGCAGAAGAAGAGCCTCAGACCGAAGAAGACCGGATCGCAGCAGATATGATGTCGGCGAACGGCAATACGGTGGATTTCACCGCATAATAAATAACGAAAGGAGAAAAGAAAATGGCATTGGTTGCACCCGTGGAAAACGGTAAGATCGTAGAGACCGCATCCCAGACTTCCGTGAGTAAAGCTGCAAAGTCCGGCAATGGAATGGACAAGGAAGCATTCTTACAGCTTCTGGTGGCACAGATGAAGTATCAGGATCCTCTGGAGCCTACTTCCAATACGGAATACATAGCACAGTATGCGCAGTTCTCACAGGTAGAGCAGATGCAGAATATGTCCAGCAGTATGGACTTACAGAGAGCAAGTTCTCTGGTAGGCAAGGAGGTCTATATCAAGACCACCACATCCTCCGGCGACACCAAGCTGGTACAGGGCAAAGTGGATTATGTGTCCTACGAGAACAACAAAGCTTACCTTTATATCAACGAGCAGAAGTACTCCATCGATGATCTGGATTCTGTAGTGGATACGGATTATCTGAATGCGTACAACAAGGCTTACAACTTTACGGTAAAACTGAACAAACTTCCTAATGTAAACGGTATTGATTCCGGTGATGGCGAGACCATTGATGAACTGGAGAAGGAATACAACGACATGACGGATTACGAGAAATCCTTCCTGGCAAAAGATACCGTGACAAATCTGAACAAGTACATCGAACGTCTTAAGGAGATCCGCAAGGCTGCTGAAGAAGCAGAAGAAAAGAAGGATACCGGGAGCAAGGACGAGACAGAAGAAACAGAAGGAACTGACAGCACAGAGAGCGTATAAGGCAGTAAGCAACTGAAACAGAGGGGCAGATGGATATGGATATTCAGAACAACAGTTTTCTGTCCATTGACCAGCTGGCAAATCAGTACTTAAACAGCAGCCGCAAGACCGTAAAAGCAGCACAGGAAAATCTGGTATCTTTCCAGGAGATCCTGCAGAACAAAAGTCAGGAACAGAATGTTTCCGGAACACAGGATCTGAAATTCTCCAAGCATGCCGCCGTACGGTTGGAAAACAGAGGCATTGAGCTGACAGATGCACAGCTGGAACGCTTGAATGACGGAGCAAGAAAAGCGGGACAGAAGGGAATCAGAGATTCTCTGGTGATCGTGGATGATCTGGCCTTTATTGTGAATGTACCCAATAAGACCGTGGTAACCGCCATGGACAGCAGAGAAACACAGGATAATGTATTTACAAACATTAACGGAGCCGTTATTATGTAGACCGGACCAGAGATGGAGGTCATGTTCCCTTGAATGACAGAGAGGGAGCACGGTTCCGATACAGGAGGAACAAGTACTATGATGAGATCATTGTATTCTGGTGTAGCAGGACTGAAAACACACCAGACCAGAATGGACGTAATCGGTAATAATATTGCCAACGTCAACACAACAGCTTACAAATCCAGTTCCATGACGTTCAGTGAACTGATGAGCCAGACCACACAGAAGGCCAGCGGCGCCAATGCCACCACCGGTGTCGGCGGTACCAATGCCAAGCAGATCGGTCTGGGCGTTAAGGCAGGAGCTATCAATACTGCCATTACCACACAGGGTTCCGCACAGTCTACCGGCAACCCCTTTGATATCATGATCACCGGTGACAACTTCTTCGTAGTCAGCAACGGCTCCGAGAATTTCTTCACCAGAGACGGTTCTTTCTATGTAGATGGTGCCGGCAACCTGGCAATGACCAGTACCGGTTACAATGTCATGGGATGGGGCGTGGATGAGACCACAGGTAACATCAAGCAGGATACCGTAACCGCACTTCGTATCATGAGCGCAGCGAATATGACATATCCCCCTGAGGCTACCACCCAGGCAAATATCTCCGGTATTCTGGATGAGAACGATAAGGATGTGACCAGCGCCAACGGTAAGACGGTAAACCTGAACTTCTTCGACGCAAGAGGTTACAGCTATACTGCAAAGTTCACCTTTAAGCAGTCCAGCGGAACTGCCAGCAATGAATACAGTATGGAACTGACGAAATTGCTGGATTCCACCGGAGCGGAGATTGATATTTCCAAAGTGAAATTTGGAGATGATAACACTAGCCAGACACTTCAGACCCCGGTAACATTTAACGGCGATACCTATGAGTGGGATGGCAAACAGTTAAAAACCAAGGCTGACAAGAAGGTGGTTGCAGATCTGAGCGCGGCATTTAATGCTGACGGAAGTCTGATTGATACTTCCAAGGATGAGGCAGCGGCAAAGGCACAGCAGGAAACTCTGGATGCCATTGCAGCAGCTTATGGATATGAAGGCTCTACAGACGAGTTCCTGAAACTGTATCAAAAGGATGCCAACGGTGCAGAGGTAACCGTAGAGACCATGCTTGGAAATATGGCAAAAGCTACAACTGCACAGGGTGACCTGGTACTTACTACAGATAAAGATACGCCAATGACTATGGATGGCCGGTTCTTTGAAGGCGTCAAGGTAATATTTGACAAGGATACCGGTAAGCTGAAACAGGTAGGCGGTGACGTTACCAATTTTAAAACAAATGTGGATTTCTCTGTACTGGGCGGAAACTTTTCAAATATTACCATCGATCTGTCCGAGTGCACCAACTACGACAACAAGGGTACTTCCACCATCGGCGCTACCAGTGGTGACCTGGACGGTCTGGGAACCGGACGTCGTCTGGGAGATATGATCGGTGTATCCATCC
>JBNMJR010000081.1:0-9753 GCA_050873925.1 Acetatifactor sp. | reverse complement strand
GCATTGAGTGGGGCGAGCAGGGAGCAGCCGGTGACGGTATACATAGCTCCGGGCGTCTATTGGCTGGAGGATCCGCAGTCGGATGCGGTGATCACGCGGGAGGATCCGGAGGATCTTTACCCTTACGGATGCAAGGTAAATTGCGGGAATCTGAGACTGGTCGGGCTGTCGGAGAACCCGGAGGATGTGGTGATTGCCGCCAATCGGGGGAATGATCATGGAGCAAAGGGCAATTATACGCTGTTTCATTTTTCCGGGGAGCGATTGGAGATGGAAAATCTCACTCTGGGAAATTATTGTTGCGTGGATCTGGACTACGCACGGGATCCCGCGCTGTCTGTGAAAAAGAGGACAGCGGCCATTACGCAGGCACAGCTGGCGGATACGAATGCCGATAAGTTCCATGCGAAGAATTGTCGGTTTGTCAGCCGTCTGAATCTGTACCCCGTATGTGGTGCGGGCAGAAGCCTGTATGAACATTGTCATTTTGAACAGACGGACGATGCTCTGAACGGAAATGCGGTGTATCTGGACTGTGATTTTGATTTTTACAGCGGGATGCCGATCTATCAGGCCTCTGGTACGGGAGCGGTATTCTTAAACTGTACATTTCATTGTAACTATCCGCAGGATGGGAAGACTCATGCACAATATTTTACAAAAGTCGGAGGACAGATTACGCTGATCGACAGTAGCTTTATAAGTTCGCCGGATACTCAGATTGCTGTCGCCTGGACAAAATATCCTTCGACGTCTTTGACATGCTATCAGGCGAATGTGACATATCCGGAAGAACAGTTTATTACATCAACGGCCGCGGAAGCCCATACGGTGGACATTGCGGGAAAATCTCTGACGGATGCCTATTTCATCACAAAAGACGGGAAAAAGTTTTACAATGTCTACAATCTGCTGGGCGGGAAAGACGACTGGGATCCGTTGGGGAACGGGCAGGTGATCCGCCTTGCGGGAAAAACAGACCTTCCCACACAGATTTTTCTGGGAGCGGAGACTTACGAACTGGAAGCTGGTGGATCGCCCTTAAGCATAACGGGAAAATGCCTGACCTTTGATGGGCGTGAGGTGAAGCGGGAGATTTATTTTAAGATAGAAGGAGACAGTGCAGACTCCATAGAAATACAGCGTGTGTCGGAGGGCAGCTGCCTGCTGCAACTGAAGGACAGCAATATAGACCATGAGACGGTAGTAATACTCACGGCGCAGACCGAAGAGGGATTACAGACCGGCGCGTATGTCAGAATCCATCCTCGGAAAGTACCTGCACCGACATTTACAGGCGATCCGGTGATCTGCCGGGAGGGCAAAATGCTGCGGATATCGTATCGTTTTGCGGAAGAGGTCAGAGACTGTTCAGACATTACCTGGTATCGGAGCAAGGATATCAGGGGAGAGGAAAAGATCCTGACGGCGATATCCCAGCCGGACCGGCCGGAGAAGACTTACATCCTCACCGGGGATGACGCAGGCTATTTCATTTCTGCGCAGATAAGACCCGGAACAGATCGCAGCGAATGCGGGGAAGCAGTGCAGATTTTTTATGAAAAAATGATCTCGCCGGAAGAGGTGGAAACGGACAGGATCCAGACCGACTTCCACAACATCCCTTTATATACCTATGCCGGAAACAAAAAAGGTGTGTGGAACTTTGATGCAAAACGCCCAGAGGACACTTATGATTTTGAAAAGTGGGGCAGGGAAAGGACGGCAGTTTCCTGGCACTACGGTGTGACCGGGGACGGAAGTAAAGGCGAAGGACTCTATCAGGGAATGCAGGGAGCCAGGATCCGCTATACACCGACGTTGACAACAGAGATCGGAGCGGAAACAAAACGCAACATGGAAGTTCTGCTGGAAGCCGATCCGGCGAAGTCTGCCGGGCAGGGCTTTGGCAGTGCCGGACAGTATCTGGATCTCTGCATCAAGATGGACACAGACACGCTGAATGGCTATGGACTTAGGATCATTCGAACATCAGCCCATTCCGATGCGGTATCCATGTATCTGATAAAATATATTAACGGACAGGCACAAGCAATTTCACAGGAAATAGTGACCAGCTGTTTTGTGACCGGATGCAGGATCCGGGTAAGATATGAGAACGGAATATTGTCCGCAAAAGCATGGACGGTTACGGAACCTACGGCGGCACAACGGGAAAAAGGCTACGCCCGGGCAGCAGAGCTTACGGCAGAAGTGAACAACAGTGAAAACGCTGAAAACACTGAACACACGGAGCACAACGGACTGCTGCTCTGGCACACCGGATCGTTGGGGACGGAGAACTGGAGAAATACCACCATGCTGCATGGGATAAGCATTCTCTATTTTTAAAAGTTTCAGACAAAATGTGGTGAGGAAATACAGGAGGAACGTTATGAGCAGGTTATGGTATGATCACCCGGCGAAGGAATGGGAGGAGGCCCTTCCCATCGGAAACGGCCGGATCGGTGCCATGGTATACGGGGGAACGGACAGAGAGCGGCTTCAGGTCAACGAGGAAAGCATCTGGCTGGGAGGCCCCGTGAATCGACACAATCCAGATGCCAAAGCGAATCTGCCAGGGATCCGCAAACTTCTGCGGGAAGGAAAGATCTCAGAGGCGGAACACTTGATGGAAACTGCACTGTCGGCCTGCCCGGAGGGGATGCACCCGTACCAGACACTGGGAGAGATCCTGTTCTTTTTCGATGGGATCGAAGGCGGAAGAGAGCGGAAAAGTGGAAAGTTAAAAGATATGGTGCTGTGTGAAGGCACAAAACGGTATGAGAGAAGTTTGAATCTGGATACCGCAATCTGCCGTACGGAATTTGCAGTAGGGGACAGTGTGTATGAGCGGGAAGTGTTTGCTTCCCATCCGGCAGATTGCCTGGTGATGCGCTTTGCTGCGAAGGGCAGCGGGAAAGTGAATTTTCTGGCAAAACTGCGCCGGGAGAGCTGGTTCGACGGGATCCGAAAGACCGGAGAGAACGGCATCCTGCTCTACGGGAATCTGGGCCGAGGCGGGTATGAATTTGCCATGGAACTGCGGGCACAAGCCAAAGGCGGCAGGGGCTATACGCAGGGCGAGTGCCTGAAAGTGGAAGATGCAACGGAAGTTGAGTTGTATTTTACAGCAGATACTACCTGGCATTATAGCAGTGAAGAAAAAGACCGCTATGTGAAGCAATATCTGGAAGCAGAAATGGGAGCCGGAAGGGAAGTACCGGAGGGACTGACGGAAGAACTGACCGGAATGGCAAGACAGGAATTTTTAAGGCAGATGGCTTTGCAGGCATTCCTGGCGGAGCGGATGGACCGGCGGTTCCAAAGGGCGATGAAACTTTCCTATGAGGAATTACGGGAAGAGCATGTGGCAGATCATAAATCTTTGTATGACCGGCTTGCTTTTGAAGTAGAAGGGGCAGACCGGTATGACAATCTGCCTACAGATCAGCGGCTGGAGAGATTGCGGAAAGGTATGCAGGAGAATGCAGGGCAGACAGAAGATGTGGGACTGACGAAGCTGCTGTATGATTATGGACGTTATCTTACGATCGCCGCCAGCAGAGAGGGCGGATTGCCGACCACACTACAGGGGCTTTGGAACCATGAATTTTTCCCTGCCTGGGACAGCAAGTATACCATCAATATTAATACAGAGATGAATTACTGGCATGTGGAAAGCTGTAATCTGTCTGAGTGCCATCTGCCCTTATTTGAATTGCTAAAAAAGGTGCAAAAGAACGGCAGATACACGGCGAGAGAAATGTATGGCTGCAGAGGTTTCGTAGCGCACCACAATACGGATATTCATGGAGACGCCGCGCCGCAGGATACCTGGTATCCGGGGACTTACTGGGTGATGGGCGCAGCCTGGCTGTGTACCCATCTGTGGATGCATTACCGCTATACCGGAGATTTGAAATTCTTGAAGGAAGCTTTTCCGATTATGGCGGAAGCGGCACTTTTCTTCGTGGATTATCTGGAGGAAAAGGACGGGTATCTGGTGACCAACCCTTCCGTCTCTCCGGAAAATACTTATATTCTGCCGAATGGGGAAAAAGGCTGTTGCTGTATCGGCGCCACGATGGACAATCAGATCTTACGAGATCTGTTCCGCGGATGTCTGGGGGCATGGAAGGAACTGGGAGAACAGACACCGGAAGGCTGTGAGATTCCGGAGGCCGGTGACATAGGGGAGCTGATGGCAACGATCCGCAAGATGTACGACAGACTGCCGCCCAACCGGATCGGCAGGGACGGACGACTGATGGAATGGATGGAGGAATACCGGGAAGCAGAACCCGGACACCGTCACATTTCCCATTTGTACGGATTATATCCCGCCGGAGAGATCACAGCGGACGGCACACCGGAACTGGCCGAGGCCTGCCGCAGGACGCTGGAATACCGTCTGGCCCACGGTGGGGGACATACCGGATGGAGCCGGGCCTGGATCACGAATCACTATGTCAGCCTGTGGGACGCAGAAGCAGCGTATGATAATATCCGGAAAATGCTGGAAGTTTCTACTTACCCCAATCTCTTTGATAAACACCCTCCGTTCCAAATCGACGGCAATCTTGGAATCTGCGCCGCCATGAACGGCATGCTGGCCCAGAGCAATGAAGAACGGATCGTTCTGCTCCCGGCACTGCCTTCTGCCTGGAAGACCGGTTCGGTACGGGGAATGCGCCTGGTGGGCAATCTGGAGCTTGCAATGACCTGGAAGGACGGCAGGATCACCGGGGCTGTTTTTCAGGCGGATTCAGATGTGGATACCGTGGTGAAATATAGAAATAGTACGGCAAGACTGCAGTTAAGTAAAGGCGAGAGCAAAGAACTGTTCAGTATTTTTCCGCATCTACCGATATATGTATAAGAAAACAAAATTACAGAGGGGTGAGCGGCAGATGCAGGTAAAAAATAATACGATATTTATGGGTGACGATACCATACGAAGCCGCCATACTGCGGAGAAAGACACGAAGCAAACGAGAAACAGAAAGTCCATTGATGCCCGCGGCATGGCAGCGGTAACGGATCCTATTGCGGCGAAAAAGGCCCAGGCCCAGAAGAAAGCCATGAAGATCCTGGGAGATGCTTTTGCCGGGGAATCAAAGATCGATGATGACATGTCGGCACGCAGGGAGAAAGTAACATCCCTGACGCAGGAGATTGCAGACCGCAAAAAGGATATTCAGGAGCTGGAGGATACCAAGGCATCTCTGTTAGAACAGGGATATGCGGAGGATTCCGATGAGATCAAGCAGCTTTCCGAGGGAATCAGCGCCTATAACAAGCAGGCAATGGATGCGGAGAATGAGCGGACGGCAGAAAACGCTGTGATCCGTCAGACGAAGATCGAACGGCTGAAAACCAATCCTATGGGAGAAGCCCGAGATCAGGCGGATGCCGTGACAGATGCTGCGAATGACGAGATCATGGGAATGCTGATCGATGAAGGCAGGGAACATATCGACGAAAAGCAGGAAGAAGAGAAGAAAAAGGCCGAAGCGGAGAAAGAAAAGAAGCAGGAACAGGAAGAAAAGCTGGAAGCGCGAAAAGAGGAGAAAAAGGAACAGGAAAAGCTGATCGAGAATATCGTGGAAGCATCCGGAGAACTGAACGGCGGCAAGGACAGTGTAGCACAGGCACAGCAGGAGATCAAAGACATGATGGCGAAGATGAAGCTTGTGGAAGATGATGTCAAGGGAGCGGCTGTGGACCAGGGCATATAAAAGTGCAGAAGGAGAAATACCGGAAGGAGCAATCGCAGGGTTGCTCCTTTTGCTGTCGGGTACGGAAAAGCATCCTATTCGTCGAATGAAGGGGTATATTGTAAATTCTGATAAAACATGTTATAATTTATGACCAATTGTGTAATTACTTTTCAAAATGATTTTAGAACAGAAAGTGAAAGTCTGCAGAAAAACAGGAAGCAAGAATGAAGAAAAGAGTAGTAATGGCGCTGGTGGTTGCCTTGACAGGAGGCATCCTGACTACGACAGCCGGCACCGGCGGATTGAAAATACAGAGTGAAGCAGCGGAAACAGTAACGAATGTAAAAAGTGAAGTGGCAAAGATACACCTGGAACCAATTCCGGCCGCGGGAGAGATCACAATCGAGGACCTTCTGGCGGTACAGGGAAGCGAGACCGAAGATCCCAGAGCCATAGAGACTTTCGCGGATCCTGCGGATGTGCCGGTAGAGGAGGCTTCCGTGGAAGATACCCAGGAGGATGAATATGCGTCCCTTGCCATTGCCAATGTGACGAATTACGTGAACGTCCGGACGGAACCGAATACAGACAGCAATGTGGTCGGCAAGATCTACGATGGCGCCGTGGCACAGATTCTGGATGTGGCCGGAGAGAATCAGGACTGGTTTCACATCGTCTCCGGAAATGTGGAAGGCTACATCAAGGCAGAATTTTTCATCTACGGAGATGCCGCAGCGGAAGTGGTGGACAACTATGTTACCAGATATGCCACTGTGACTGCGGACCGGCTGAATGTAAGACAGGAAGCAGCCACGGATGCGAAGCGGATCGGCTATATCGACAACGGGGAAAAAGTAAAGATCCTGGAAAATAACGGAGACTGGCTGAAAGTACAGTATACGGAAGACAGAGTGGGATATGTCTCTGCAGAATATGTGACGATCTCGGAAGAATTTATCTATGCGAAGACCATAGAGGAAGAGCAGGCGGAAATTGCTGCGCAGAAGGCTCTGCAGGAAAGAGAACAAAGCACGGAGCAGGAGACTCCGGAGGTGATTACGAACATCACGCTTCCGGCAACCACATATACTTCCAACGCAGAATTGCGGCAGGGGATCATTGACTATGCCATGCAGTATCTGGGCAACCGTTATGTACATGGCGGGTCCAGTCTGTCGGGAGGTACGGACTGCTCGGGATTTACCTGTTTTGTCTATGCGGAATTCGGTTATTCCATCAGTCGTACGCCGGGAGGGCAGTATTCCGGTGCGGGACGCGGCATCAGTTCGGAGGAACTGCAGCCCGGCGATATTGTATGTTACAGTTCTAACGGTGGAAAAGGCTGTACCCATGTGGGACTGTATCTCGGTGGCGGACAGATCATTCATTCCGCCAACTCGCGAAAGGGAGTTATCATCAGTGCCGTGGACTACAGCCCCATCATTGGCATGAGAAACGTTATTGATTAGTAGAAATTGTTCCGACATTATGGAGCGCCTGATCTTTGGTGAGTACGAAGTCACCGAGGATCTCGTCGCTCCATTTTTGCAGGTTCTCCAGGTGAAGAGCCACGCCGGCATAATTGCGGATGCCGTGGGAAGCTGCCAGCTCCTCCGTATAATCTTCCAACAGGTAGACATCATCAAACCGTACCGGTCCGGAGGTGTATTGGCAGACCAGCGGGATTACACCGGTGCTGTCCCGGTCTATGGAGACTCCGTCCTCTGCAACATGGAAAGTGATCCATGCCATACCCTCTAACATGCTGAGAGCATTTTTCTGGGTGGACACATAATTGCCCAGAGAATAATAGCATAGAGCTTCGTTCCCGTTTTCCGCAGTGATCCATTCCACAGGTTCTACCACATGAGGGTGTGTTCCGATAATGACATCGGCACCGGCCTCTGTCATGGCCAATGCCCATTTTTCCTGATAGCCGGAGACTTTGGAGGAATACTCGGTTCCCCAGTGAGGACAGACGATGACGATGTCCGCCAGTTCTTTTGCCCGGGAGATGTCTTCCAAGACCTTCGGGTTCAGCGTGGTGAAGTCCATCTGTCCGGTCTTTTCATTCACGTCACACAGAAGATTCAGATGCCCCAGCAGATTCAGGGGAAGCGTTTCGGTATTGGCTCCGTAGGTATAGTTTAAGACAGCGAAAGTGACATCATCGATGGTAAGCAACGGAATGTCATCTGCCTGGGAGGCATCTTCATGGATCCCGGTCACCAGAACCTCAGGGTGCTCGCTTTTCCAGAAATCCGCACAGTACAACAATCCGTCCAGCTTCTGGTCCGCGGTGTGATTGGAGGCTTGCAGGACCACGTTGAATCCTGCATCTGCAATCGCATCCCCCACTTCTGTAGGAGAATTAAAGTAGGGAAAGCCGGAAAATCCCCGGGAATTGCCTCCCATAACAGTCTCCTGATTGATGATCCGGATATCTGCCGCATTTAAGAACGGTGAAATTCCCCGAAACAGCATGGAGAAATCATAAGTCCCGTTGTCCTGTCTGCCACTGGCCACGATTCCCAGGTGCATCAGGTTGTCTCCGACCGCCATGAGAGTAATATCATGTTCCGGAAAGGGAGTGGGTGTCGGCTCCGGCGTGGGGGTGGGAGACGGTGTGGCAGAAGGAAGAGGTGTCGATGTCCGGGCAATGGTAACAGTATCACTGTTTGCAGCAGTCTGATCCAGAAAATAGTATCCGCCCATGCCTGCCAGCAGCAGTAACGGAACGAGGATCAACAGCAGATAGAAATGAGAAATCGGTTTTTTCATAAGTTATCCCCTGTCAGTTTTTTACGAAACTTCCGTTAGGAAGCCTGTTTACAATCAAAAGTAACAATAGTATTATAACATTGATTTTGCTTCTGCGCAAAAAGCAAAAATTAATTACTGTTTTCCTATTGACATAGTATGAAATAGGGGATATAATCCTACCCATAAGTTGATTCGATACTTAGATGAGACATTGAAGAGGAGGAAAAGGATTATGAAGAAGTTTGGAAATTTACTGGCACTGGCATTAACAGGAGCACTGGCACTGGGCCTGACCGCATGCGGCAGCAGTGACAACGGTACAGCAGCTACCGGCAGCGCTGCAACAGACGCAGGAAGCAAGGCTGTATACCGCACACTGGATGAGATCAAGGAGAGCGGTACCATCAACATCGGTGTATTTTCCGACAAGAATCCGTTCGGATATGTGGATGAGAACGGTGAGTATCAGGGATATGATGTATATTATGCAAGAAGACTCGGTGAGGATCTGGGCGTAGATGTGAACTTCGTATCTACCGAGGCTGCCAACCGTATTGAGTATCTGCAGACCGGTAAGGTGGATGTGATCCTGGCTAACTTCACTGTAACTCCCGAGAGAGCAGAGGAAGTTGATTTTGCCGTTCCTTATATGAATGTAGCACTTGGTGTAGTATCCAAGGATGATAATGTAATTACCACTCTGGATAACTGGAATGCAGACGATTCCATCATCGTGATCTCCGGTACCACCGCAGAGACCTATCTGATCGCCAACTATCCGGACATTCCTTTACAGAAGTTTGATTCCTATGCAACTGCTAAGGAGGCTTTTGAAAACGGTACTTCCGTAGCATGGGCGAACGACAATACCGAGGTTATCGCATTTGCTCTGCAGAATGATGGTTACACGGTAGGTATCCCTTCTCTGGGCAGCGCCGATACTATTGCTCCCGCAGTATCCAAGGGCAATACCACATTGCTTGACTGGATCAATGACGAGATCGCAAGCCTTGGCGAAGAGAACTTCTTCCATGCAGACTACGAGGCAACTCTGGCAGACACCTATGGACTGGACTACGAGGACAGTCTGGTAGTAGAAGGCGGCAAGGTAAACGCACAATAAGTACGGATCCGAATAGAATTAGGTAATTGCGAAACTCGCGATGCTTGTTCGTAATCTTGAACCAAAACAGAAATGGAATTGTTCATAGCACGATTTTAATGGTGAAAAGTGGATTGCTTTCCGTTTTAGGCGCACTTAAATAAG
>JBNMJR010000080.1:0-9835 GCA_050873925.1 Acetatifactor sp. | reverse complement strand
GCGGCATCATCTTCCTCGGCGGTTATCTGGTGCACAGTGAGGAAAAACTGGCACAGCTTCATGTGCCGTTTATCTTAAGTACCACGGGAATGCTGCCCAAGGGCTTCAGCCGCAACACCTATTCCTCCGTAGCGGTGGATGATACCAAGGAAAGCTACAAGATGGTGGACTACCTGTGCAAGAACGGACATAAGGACATTGCAATCCTCTGTGCCCGCAAGACCGATGCTTCCATCGGTAAGCTGCGTCTGGAAGGTTACAAGAAAGCGCTGAAAGACAATGGCATTGAAGTACGGGATGAACTGATCCTGCCCATGAGGAGTGACCTGGAGGATTATTCCCTGGAGAACGCTTACATGGTGACGAAGGAATTTCTGGAGAAGCAGATCCCCTGTACCGCTATTTTTGCTATTTCCGATATTCTGGCCATCGGCGCCGGAAAAGCATTGTCTGATGCCGGCTACAAAGTGCCCGAAGATATTTCACTGGCAGGCTTCGATGGTGTGGAGATCGGTAAATATGTCATCCCGTCCCTGACTACTCTGAAACAGCCGGTGGACAGTATGGCGAGAGAGACCGCGAGAATCCTGTTCGATATCATCGGGAAAAAGGCAAAGCACCAGCACTGCGTGTTTGACGGAGAACTGGTGGTGCGGGATTCCACTATGCCGAGGGCTTAGACTATGCAGATTCATGGTTTTAACAAGACAACTTTATTAGATTATCCGGAACATATTGCAGCCACTGTTTTTACAGGGGGCTGCAATTTTCGCTGTCCGTTTTGTCACAACGGGGAACTGGTGCTGGATCCCGGCTGCCAGCCGTTCATTTCCGAGGAGGAAGTGCTTTCTTACCTGAAAAAAAGAAAAGGGATCCTTCAGGGAGTCTGTGTCACCGGCGGAGAGCCGACCCTGCAAAAGGATCTGAAGGAGTTTTTACAAAAGATCAAGGAGTTCGGATATCCGATCAAGCTGGATACCAACGGCTATATGCCGGGTGTACTGTGGGATCTGTTGCAGGAGCACCTGATTGATTACGTGGCCATGGATATCAAAGCTTCCCGGGAGAACTATGCCCGGGCGGCGGGACTTAAAAATATGGATCTCTCCCGGATCGAGGAGAGTATCGGCATTCTGAAAAGCAGCGGCATTCCGTATGAATTTCGAACTACCGTGGTGAAGGGAATCCATACAGTGGAAGAATTTGAAAATATCGGTAAGTGGATCACTAGGTGCCCGGCCTATTATCTCCAGAGCTATGAAGAAAATGAAAACTGCCTGTACCGGATGATACAGACAGCGGAAAGTGACGATGCAGGGCAGAGTAGTGCGGCTCCGTATGGCGCATTTTCCAGAGAGGAACTGGAACAGATGGCGGAACTGGCTCGGAAGTATGTGGGGAAGGTCGTGTTGCGGGGCGTGGAATAGAATACACCCCCGCAAATAGCTACATAAGTTGCTGTATTTTCACAAACTCGTCAAAGCGGGGTAATGCCAGAGTGACTTTTCCGTATTCTTTGGAAAGAATGACACCTTTTCTCTTTAGGCGTTCCCGATAGACAGAGAAAAGTTCAGATTTCATATTTAATCGCTCACGGAGAGTTTTTACCTGAGTCTCCCCGCTGAGGGACATTTCTGTTACAATCTTTTTATCCAGATCGGATAATTCCGACCATATTTTACTATATACATATTCATCCAGATATTGGTCATACTCCGGCAAAATCTGTTCCAGAGTTTTTTTATCGCGATTTTCCCAGTAGAGATAACCGAGCACCTGAAAGGCGAAAGGATAGCCTTTTGTCAGGGAAGTCAATTCTCCGGCAGTATCCATGTCCAGAGAAAAGATGTCCATATATTGCTTACGGATAGCCGTATAATTTAGCGGTTCCAGATTCAGCTTAGGGGCGCGGTATAAAAAAGTCAGGGCCTTGTCATTCTGCAGATCATAAATATTTTCGTATAGCCCGGTCATTAATAAATAGATCGGATAATCATTTCGTAAAAATATCTGGAAGGAGCTGGCAAAAATTCGGATATATTCGGAATTCGTTACTTCATCTATCGTAATCAATAATCGTTTTCCACTTTTTCGGATATGTTTCAGCATGAGTTCCAGAGCATTTTCGATATCTGTGACCGGGGCTGCATTTTCGATGGATACTCCCAAGCCAAAAGCAGAGAAATCCAGCTTCGCATTCACAAATAATGTATGCAGCTCCGGAATGCTGTAAATCTTGGCCGCAAGGCTTTGCAGCAGATCCCGGGTAGGATTTAATTCGACCACAATCCAACTGTCGTCTTTACGCAGTTCAGAAGCGATGCTGGTCATCATGACCGTCTTGCCGGAGCCGCGGACACCGGTGATCATGTAGATCTGATTGGAGGGATTCTCCGCACAGAAATTTTCCAGAATTTGATTTGTTTCCGTAAGACGGGAGATATATTGTAAAGGCTTTTTTCCGAAGGATAATGTAAAGGGATTGGCACTCATAATAAAAACCTCCTTTTCTTATATAAGCTTATATAACTGTATATAACTTTTAAACTCTTATATAACTTTATATAAGTTTATATAACTTTGTAATTATTATATAAGTTTATATAACTTTTGGCAAGAGATATTGTGGTTGTGGGAAAAGAATGCAGAAGGAAAATGTAAACGCTTACTATTCATAAATAGACATTTTATGAGAAAATGTGCATATTTTATGAAAAAGAAATGCTGCGCAAAAATAATAGCTAAAAATTGCTCAAAAAATCTATGAATAACTTCCAAAAATATTCAAAATACACAAAAGTAGTTTACTAATGTGAAGCGACAGTGCTAATATATAGTACATAGCGCTGTAAGAGCTTACAAATGTAACTGCTTACAGCACATGTTAAGTGGAGGTATGGGAATGTTAGGCAGGAGAGGACGAAAAGAGAGAAAACGACTGATGGCATTGCTCCTTGCGGGAGCCATGGTGCTGTCTGGAATGGGAATCAACCCTCTGTCCGCACAGGCTGAGGAAGTGGTTGCGGAACAGGTGCAGGAAACGGAACCTGTGGTAGAACAGGTAAAGGAGACGGTTTCTGACGGAAATGTGGAAATAACCGAAAACGTGGGGAAGGAAAACGATATTGCACCAAATTCTACGGAGAAGATAGCCGATGAAACTGCTGTACAGGTAGCAGAGGTTGCGGTACCTGTGGTACAGAGTGCAGATGGACAGTATGTATTTGATGCAGCAACGGATAGTGTGGTATCAAAACTAGATAAAAGCGGCAAGATAAACGCAGGAAAATATGGGACAGAGGGATATTTTACTTTTAGTGGGAGCGTGAAGAGAGCAAATAGTTCTACTCTCTCAGCAGAATTAGATAAGGCAGAAAAGGGATTACTGACATTTACTGTAAGTGGTACGGCAGATGCAACATTTACAGTGTCAAGTACAGGTAGTGATAAGTCTTCGGTTATAATCTTAAAGGATGCAGCTGGTGACGGAGTAGTAGCAAAAGGAAAAGAAGAAGCTCTTATAGTAGTTGCAGGAACAAGTGCTACAGAAATCAAATATGAGGGACTGAAAGCAGGAGATTATACATTATGCAGTCCTTTGAACGAAGCATATGATCGAGGTTTCCGATTATATTCTGCAACAGTATCGGAAACAACGGGAGGCAGTAAACCCGCCCGTGCGGATTGGTCAACAGTAGAAGTGCCGACGGTGATCAGCGCAGCACAGTCCGCAGATAATAAAAATAATATTGAAGTAAAAATATCTGGAAACGTGGGTTATGATGGGGCAGATGCATTGAGCGTGACTATGATTAATGCGGATGGAGAAGCGGTAGCTACACAAAATGCAGCAACGAATGGAACGGAGCATTCTGTTTCTTTCACTCCCGCAGCATCCGGCACCTACAATTTTTCCGTAAAAGCAATTCGTGCAGACGAAGAGGACAAACAGGGAACAGAGACGAAGTCCTGCAAGTTTGTGTTACCTTTAACCAAGCCCGTGATCAAAGGTGTAACCTGCCAGGGTGGTGGAAAAGCGAAGGTGGCATGGAATGCTGTAAAGGAAGCGGAAAAGTATCTGGTAACTGTGGATGGCGCATATACAACCGATGGAAAGGACATTAAAAAAGACGTAACAGCACCGGCAACAGATACAGTAGTAGAAGGGCTGAAAGTGGATCAGGAAGCAGTGATTTATGTAACTGCCGTCCGTGGAGATGATACGATGCTTTCGGATGGATTCAGCAAGAAAATCGTAGATGAAGTACAGTATGAGTGGGCATTTACATATTATGGTCCCAGTGCTTCTTCCAGCAAAAATAAATATGAGGGCGATGCAACGACCGGAACGGTAAAAGTAGTCGCAGGTGATGGCGGAGGAAAGTTACAGCCGACAGCAACCGATGGCTTAGGATTTTACTATACTGCAATTCCCACCGACAAGAACTTTACATTTTCAGCAACATTGAAAGTAAACAACTGGACTCCCAATAACGGACAGGAAGGCTTTGGTATTATGGCGGCTGACCGTGTAGGTGCTCCTGGAGAAGGCAGTAATGCCTACTGGAACAATTCCTATATGGCAGTTGTGGGAAAGGTGGAATACAACTGGGATGCGGCAAACGGAAAAGTATCCGATGCCGGAGATAAGATCAGTATGAAACTGGGAATCGGTGCACAGGAGAAGACTGGTGTAACTTATGAGAACCTGGATGCGTTGAATGCCAATGATTCTGCTACATTAAAGAGTGATTATAAGACCAGCATGTGGCCATTGGAGACATCCTGTGCACAGAGTGGTACGGGTACTTATAATCTGATCGGCAATAATACTGCTGAGGCAAAGGGTACTACTGTTGATAGCCCGGTTACAGAATTGAAATTAACGATTCAGAAGAATAATACCGGTTACTTTATCAGTTATACGGATGCCGCAGGTAATACAGAAACGAAAAAATATTATGGCACAGAGACTTTAAATGTGCTGGATGATGAGTATGTATATGTGGGAATGTTTGCAGCCAGAGGCGTAGATATTACCTATTCCGACATTAATCTGACACTGATTGATCCGGCAGATGATGCTCCGGCGGAAGAGCGTGAGATGACGCTGGTAACACCGGCATACAATATCATTTCTGCAGCTGTTTCCAACAGTGCAGCATATGATCTGGTATACTCCGGAAATGCAGACGGAAAATTGAGTGTGACAGCAGCTGATGGCAGTGCAGTTGTATCTGATCGGGCGGTTGCTGCCGGTGCGAAAGTTACCATGCCTGTATCTTTGACTGAGGGAAGCAATAAGTTCCGTATCAGTTTTACTCCGAACAGTGACTATCGCCCGAATGAATATTCCAAACTGTCTTCTTATGAAACAGTAACTTATGAATTTACAGTAACTTATAAGAGCGTTCGAAGTGATCAGAAGACCATTTATGTTGCACCGGAAGGCAGCGCAGGTGCAACCGGAAGCAAAGAGAACCCGGTAGATATTTATACTGCTGTGAAATATGCAAAAGCAGGACAGATGATCGTCCTGAAAGGCGGAGTATATAACCTTACAAGTACTATAAAAGTAGAGAGAGGCATTGACGGAACGAAGGAGCAGATGATCTATCTGATTGCAGATCCTTCAGATTCCCAGAGACCTGTATTTGACTTCAGCAGAGCGTGCGCAGGCATGATCTTTGCCGGTGATTACTGGTATTGTCAGGGATTTGATGTGACAAATACACAGGATACCCAGAAGGGAATTCAGATCTCCGGAAGTAACTGTGTATTCGATAATATTCAGGCATACCATAATGGTAATACGGGTATTCAGGTAAGCCGTTATCTTACTACCGATGAGAGAGAAGACTGGCCCAGCAATGATCTGATCCTGAACTGTACCTCCTATGGTAACGCAGACATCGGTTACGAAGATGCAGACGGTTTTGCAGCAAAACTTACCGTTGGCGATGGAATTGTATTTGATGGATGCATTTCCTATAATAATGCGGATGATGGATGGGACCTGTTCGCCAAGGTAGAGACAGGATCCATTGGCAGTGTAACTATTAAAAACTGCGTAGCTTACGGAAACGGTTATCTGGAAGACGGTACAAATGCAGGTAACGGTAACGGATTTAAGATGGGTGGTTCCAGTATTACCGGATATCACACTCTGATCAACAGCGTAGCATTTGGAAATAAGGCAAAGGGAATTGATTCCAACAGCTGTCCTGATATTCAGGTAAAGCAGAGCACGACCTTTAATAATGAATCTTATAATGTAGCTTTTTATACCAATGCGGGCAGCAAGACTGATTTCGGTGCGACAGGTATTCTTTCTTATCGTACAGAGAATCTGACACAGCAGGAGCAGCTGAAACTGCTGCAGGAGGAAGCAACGATCCGCACAGCTATGAACTATTTCTGGAATGAGACAAAACAGGAATCTGCGAACAGCGAAGGCGATGTGGTGAAGGACTCCTGGTTTGTAAGCACAACAGATCCGCAGATCACCAGAAATGCAGACGGCACCATCAATATGAACGGCTTCCTTGCACTTACAGCAGAAGCACCGGAAGGTGTCGGAGCCAGAATGACCGGAACTCCTTCCGCAGTATTCACGGTAGCGGCAGATGTAGTGAACAACGACGATGACGATGATGACAACGGCGGTTCCTCCGCAGCACCTGCAGTAGACTGGACGGATGTGAGCAACTCTGTACAGGATAAGGTGGCAGAGATGGTGAAGAATCCTGCTATCGCAAGTGTCAATATGAACTTCGTATGCAGCGGTGAAGTTAAGGTGCCTCAGAATGTACTGAATACTATTAAGGGTACGAAGGTGACAGTGGCGTTCCATAGCGGAAACGGTGTGGCACTGAGCATCAGCGGACAGGATCTGAAGAATAAAGATCTGTCCAAGATCCGGAATATTGATCTGACAGTAGACCAGACGAGCAATGCGATTCCGGCAAATGTGGTATCCGCAAAGTCCGGAACCGTAAGCAGACAGTTAGGTATCAGAGATACCGGCAGCTTTGGCGTAAATGTCAACATTCATGTAAATGTAGGCAAAGACAATTCCGGTAAGAGCGCAAATCTGTATCGTTACAATACAGAAAAGGGCCGCCTGGAGTATTGCGGATCCTTTACCGTAACCTCCACCGGACAGTCCATGTTCGCATTGAAGCGAGGCGGTAATTATCTGGTAACGGTTACTGACCGCAGACCTTCCGAGAGCATCTGGTATGCGGAGGGTGATTATACAGTAAAGAGCGGTGATACACTTTCCAAGATTGCTAAGAGAAATCACATGACTCTGGCAGAACTGCTTCGCAGAAATGCACAGATTACAAATCAGAATGTGATCAGAGTCGGCCAGAAACTGAATCTGGATTGATTGCAAAAAATGTAAGAGATGAAGAAAAAGTATAAGACGGGAAACTGAAAGCGAGAAAAACGGATGGCTTGGGAGGGCCATCCGTTTTTTGCGTATATGATGAGCCAGCCAGCTCGATTGGAAATATTTTACTGTACCTGATTGGGGCTCGTTTTTCCGCTCTCAAAGTCCAGCGCATTCTGCAGTGTGGTCTCTGCAATGGCTTCCAGAGCTTCTTTCGTGAAAAATCCCTGATGGGAAGTGATCATGACATTGGGGAAGGACAGGAGTCTTGCGGTGGTGGAATGTTCCAGAATCTCATCGGAACGATCCTCGAAGACGTTTTTCGTCTCTTCTTCGTAGACATCCAGACCAACACCGGCGAACTTGTGAAGGCGGATGCCTTCAATGAGATCCTGAGTCTTGACCAGAGCGCCCCGGGAGGTGTTGACCAGAATGACACCATCCTTCATTTTCCTGATAGTGTCAAGCTGGATCATGTGGTAGGTGGAATCCATCAGCGGACAGTGAAGAGAGATCAGGTCACTTTTTGCCAGCAGTTTATCCAGAGTCACATAGGTCACAAAGTCTTTCAGATCCGGGTTTTCATAGACATCGTAGGCAATGACTTTCATACCGAATCCATTGCAGATCCGGCACATGGCGGCACCGATCCGGCCGGTACCGATGATTCCGACGATCTTCCCGTAGAAATTGAAGCCCATGAGCCCGGCGAGGCTGAAATCATTTTCCCGGACTTTGTTATATGCCTTGTATAAGCGGCGGTTGCAGGCCAGTGCCAGAGCCATGGCGTGTTCCGCAACTGCTTCCGGAGAATAGCCGGGAACGCGCATAACACACATGTCATATTCGACGGCTTTTTCCAGATCCACGTTGTTATATCCGGCACAGCGCAGCAATACCAGGCGAATTCCGGCTTCGTGAAGAATATCCAGTACGGTTGCGCTGATATTGGAACTGACAAAGGCACAGACGGCATCAAAACCGTGAGCCAAAGCAGCAGTGCGGGGGTCCAGATCGGAAGCAATATATTCAATCTCTATGCCCGGGTGGGACTTTAGCGCTGCATCGAAGGAGTCTCTGTCATAACTTTTGGTATCGTAAAATAATATTTTCATTTTGCTGCTCTCCTGTATAATTTGTTTTCTCTAGTATTCCCGAAATTTACTTTTTTAATATTTTGTGTTAAAATGCGATAAGTGTCGGAAAATGATGCAGTTATGATGCAATGGCTGTGTATACTGACACTGGGAGGAAGATAAAATGAAAAAGAAATTATTGGCAACATTACTTACAGGTCTGCTGCTTGCATGCACCGCATGTGGCAGTCAGGAATCACCGGTGATCCCGGAGGTGACCGGCAGCGCAATAGAGAACGTACAGGAAAGTGCGCAGGAAAATGCAGGAACTGAAACCACAGTGCAGCAGGAGACACAGACCGAGGCTGCGGCAACAGGCAAGGTAGAGATCACCACGGAGGATTTTGAAGGTGCCAGCGCTCCGGAGGATAAGGAGAGGAATTACACTTACACCTATCAGATGCCGACCGTCACTATCGAAGGCAATGAAGAAGCACAGAACAAGATCCAGAGTGATCTGACCGCCTATGTGGAGCGTTTTCTGAAAGAGATCAATAACGGGGACTTTGGCACGGTATATTCGGATGAGATGTCGGGAACACCCAGTTATCAGGATCTTACTTTAAATGTAATTCGCGCGGATGATAAAGTTATCAGCCTGGCCTGGGGCAATGAGGGCTATGACCAGGGAGCTCATGGATGGTATAATCTGTATTACATGAATTATTATACCCAGACAGGAGATAAGATCACTTTTGACAGTCTGGGAAGTGGTTTCCGTGAGAAAGCACTGGAACTGGTAACGAAAAAAGCAGCCGAGATGCAGGCAACAGACAACATTTTCTTTGATGATTATGAAAATAGCATTAAGCTGGTGGTACTGGACGGTACGGAAGATCTGGATGCAATCTATCAGGAAATCTATGGAGCGGATATTGCAGGTACCGGCAATGGTCTTGCAACACCGACTTTCAGCATTAAGGAGGATGGATTTGTATTTGAATCCGGTCAGTATGTGCTGCAGCCGTATGCCGCAGGAATTGTTGATTTCGAGATTCCGGCAGAGGATTTCGGAGATGCGTTGACGGCAGATATTTTCTAGTATATAATAAATGCATTGGGAATGAGGTTCTCCCGGAAGCACAGGCTTCGAACCGCCGGAATATGAATTTATTTGGCTGATGACTTCTGCAGAATATGCAGGGGACACCAGCCTTTTTTGCTTTATAGGAAAGTTCTCCTTCGGAGAACCCTTGAATTGAAAATGGCCCGCACGGAGGCGGGCACGACAAGTAAACGATAGATTTTAGAAGAGGTAGAAGCCTTCCGCTCCAGGAAAATCTTCGCCAAATTCATCGTCTTC
>JBNMJR010000079.1:0-9935 GCA_050873925.1 Acetatifactor sp. | reverse complement strand
GATTCAATATGATTCCCGACAAAAGTTCCTGGATCTGTTCCTGCTCTATAACTTCGCTGGAAGCGGAAGAGGACTGGTTATTCTGGTTCTCCTGCTGCATATTCTCCGCCAGCATCTGCTCCGGAGACATTTCATCCTGGTCTTCGGGAAATACGACTACCTGTGGTTCTTCCTCCGGATACAGCCAGTTACTGATCACCGGTTCCAACACCAGGAAGGTAAAACATGCCACCAGACCGAAAATCACTGCCATGGAAGCTGTGATCAATGTCCGCCGCAACAGCTTTTTCTTATTCACCGGACGCTCTTTGATCTTCTCTATTATGAAATTCTGTCCGGAATTATCACTGTTATTTTGCTTATTCTCTTGTGAATCCGCCATAAATGCGCCTCCTCTGCTGCCTACAGATACCCCGGCTTTTCCTTAGGACTCTAATATCTCAATTATACAAAACTGTACCCAAAAACGCAACTGAATGGTATAATGTGAATTAGCATTGAGCAGTACCAAAATCGAGAGATGTCAATTCGACTGCTTGCAGGCGGAATTGACAGATCCGATTTTGTTAGGGCGAAAGCCCGACAGCGAGGAAATGCGAAGCATTTTCGAGCTGGTACTGCAAATGGATGTTACGATTTCGAAAGTGCGCAGCACGAAGAAATCGTATTATTATTAGCCCGACAGCGAGGAAATGCGAAGCATTTTCGAGCTTGTACTGCGAATATTTTATTTAAGGAGCCCCACATGAACACAAAAGTACTCACCACTTTAGAATATACGAAAATCATCGACCTTCTCACAGAAAAGGCCGACTCCGAGCCCGGTAAAAAACTTTGCAGAGAACTGGTGCCTTCCACCGATCTTTCTGCCATCAGAACCGCACAGCGGGAGACCAAAGACGCTTTGGGCCGTCTCTTCCGTATCGGAAGCACCTCCTTTGGCAGCAACAGAGACCTTGGATTCTCCATTCGTTCCCTGGAAATCGGCAGTTCCTTATCCATGTCCGAATTGTTAAAGCTGGCATCTTTTCTGGATAATGTCAGCCGGATCAAGACCTACGGTAAAAAAGAGCGGGAGGATCTTCCGAACGACAGTCTGGATGCCTATTTTGAAGGTCTGACCCCTATGACACAGCTGGCCAACGAAATCAACCGCTGCATTCTCTCAGAAGAAGAGATGGCAGACGATGCCAGCCCCAGATTAAAAAGTATCCGCCGTTCCAAACTGTCCACCAATGAAAAAATACACAGTCAGCTGACCTCCATGGTAAACGGCGCTTACCGCACCTTTTTACAGGATGCAGTCATTACCATGCGTGATAACCGCTACTGCATCCCCGTAAAGGCGGAATATAAGAGTCAGGTCAGTGGAATGGTGCACGATCAGTCCTCCACCGGTTCCACCTTTTTCATCGAACCGGCCGCTGTCGTGAATCTGAACAACCAGTTAAAAGAACTGGATCTGCAGGAACAGGAAGAGATTGAAGTCATTCTGGGCGATCTGAGCAGTCAGGCCGCTGTTCATACCTCCGAACTTGCCGCGGATCAGAAGATCATGACCACTCTGGATTTCATCTTTGCCAAGGCAAAACTCGCCATGGAACAGAATGCCACAGAGCCGATTTTCAACACTGAGCATTATATCCAGATCCGTAAGGGTCGCCATCCCCTGTTGGACAAGAAAAAGGCGGTTCCCATTGATGTCCGTCTGGGCAAAGATTTTGACCTGTTGGTGATCACCGGACCCAATACCGGCGGTAAGACCGTGTCCCTGAAAACAGTGGGACTGTTTACCCTGATGGGGCAGGCTGGGTTGCATATTCCGGCGCTGGACCGTTCCGAACTGTCAGTTTTCTCGGAAGTCTATGCAGATATCGGAGATGAACAGAGTATCGAGCAGAGTCTGTCCACATTCTCCTCCCATATGACCAGAGTTGTCCACATTTTACAACATGCAGATGCGGATTCTCTGTGCTTATTCGATGAGTTGGGAGCCGGAACAGATCCTACGGAAGGTGCCGCATTGGCCATTGCTATTTTAAATTACCTGCATGACCGCGGTATCCGTACCATGGCCACCACTCATTACAGCGAGCTCAAGATTTACGCGCTTTCCACCAATTTTGTGGAAAATGCCTGCTGTGAATTTGATGTGGAGACCCTTCGCCCCACCTACCGCCTGCTCATCGGTATTCCCGGTAAAAGTAATGCTTTCGCCATTTCTTCCAAACTGGGACTGTCCGACGAGATCATCAACGCCGCGAAAGAGCAGATCAGCAAAGAGGACGAAAGCTTTGAAGATGTCATTGCCGATCTGGAACAGAGCCGCGTAACCATTGAAAAAGAGCAACAGGAGATTGCGGAATACAAAGAACGTATCCGCACTTTACAGGAACAGTTACAGAAGAAAAACGAAAAAATTGATCAAGCGAAAGACAAAATTCTGCGGGATGCCAACGAAAAAGCAAGAGCCATTCTCCAGGAAGCAAAAGATGTGGCCGACGAAACGATTCGTGATTTCAATAAGGTAGGAGCTTCCGCCGATATCAAGGAGCTGGAGAAAAAGAGACAGAAGGTTCGTGACAAGATCAATGAAAAGAACGGAAAACTGGCACTTGGTAATTCTACGAAAAAACCTGCCAACCAGAAGACCGTGGATCCCAAGAAGCTGAAAAAAGGAGATTCCGTAAAGATCGTTTCCATGAATCTGAAGGGAATCGTAAATACTCTCCCGGATGCCAAGGGCAATCTGTTCGTACAATGCGGAATCATGCGGATGCAGACCAATATTAATGATCTGGTACCCGTGAAAGAGGAGACCATCACAGCTCCCGCTCTGCAGCGTACCAACACCGGTAAATTAAAAATGTCCAAGTCTTTCTCCGTATCCTCCGAGATCAATCTTCTGGGATGCACTGTAGATGAGGCCATTGCGAAGCTGGATAAATACCTGGATGACGCTTACCTGGCACATCTGCCCAGTGTGAGAGTCGTACACGGAAAGGGTACCGGTGCTCTCCGTAGCGCCGTACAGTCCCACTTAAAGCGCCTGAAATATGTCAAAGAATACCGGCTGGGTGAATACGGCGAAGGTGATGCCGGTGTGACTATCGTTACTTTTAAATAATAACTGACAGGAGGTTCTTACTACATGGTAAGTAAACAGAAAATTCTCATTGTAGATGATGATAATAATATTGCGGAACTGATCTCCCTGTATCTGACGAAGGAATGTTTCGAGACCATGATCGTCAATGACGGAGAGTCCGTGATGCCGGCTATGGAGACCTTTGCTCCGAATCTGATCCTGCTGGATCTGATGCTTCCGGGTATTGACGGTTATCAGGTATGTCGGGAAGTCCGGGCACAATATTCCGTTCCTATCATCATGCTTTCCGCAAAAGGAGAGGTCTTCGACAAAGTACTGGGACTGGAACTTGGTGCGGATGATTATATGGAAAAACCTTTCGATTCCAAGGAGCTGGTGGCCCGGGCCAAGGCAGTCCTCAGACGTTATAAGCCCACCAGTACTCCCACTGAGAACCCCAATGACAAGTGTGTGGAATATGCGGATCTGACCATTAACCTGACCAATTATTCCGTCATCTATATGGGACATACCGTGGAAATGCCTCCGAAAGAGCTGGAACTTCTCTATTTTCTGGCTTCCTCACCAAATCATGTATTCACCAGAGAGCAGCTGCTGGACCAGATCTGGGGCTACGAATATATCGGTGATACCCGTACCGTGGACGTGCATATCAAACGTCTCCGCGAAAAGATCAAAGATCATGCCAACTGGAAGATCAGCACCATCTGGGGCATCGGCTATAAGTTCGAAGTACGCAATTAAGTCATATCAAAAGCAGGATTTGTTATGAAAAAAACACTTTATCTGAAATTTATACTTGCATATTTTATTTTTGGTGTATTTGGGTTTATTATTGTCACGACTTTTGTTCCCAATATGACTAAAGAGCATCTGATTAGGGAGAAAGCAGAAAGTCTTTATTCCGAAGCGACATTAATTGCCGGAACCTACGCTGGTGGATTATACACCAGTGAAACAACTCTGGAAACGGTAAAAACACAGCTGGATTCTCTGGCGGTTTATCTGAATTCCGAAATCCGCATCATTAATCCTTCCGGTCGTCTGGTACTGGATACCAATACACCGTTAGACGTAGAAAATGTGGTAGTCATCGAGAATTTTGACCCGACGGTCACCAGCGGATCCTATTACATCGTCGGAGATTTTTTCGGTAACTTCGATTCGAATGTGCTTACCGTATTTGCTCCCATTACCTCCAATTACAAGGTTAGAGGCTATGTCGTCATCCATACCGATATGAATGATATTCAGGAATCCTGCAACAGTCTGCTGAATATCTCTTATATTACACTGGCAATTTTGTTTTTATTATCACTGATCATCCTGATCTTTTTTACTGAAATCGTATATATACCTCTTCGAAAGATCACTCATGCCACAGAGCAATATGCCGCCGGTAACATGCATTATGAATTTCAGGTGGACAGTGAAGACGAGATCGGTTACCTTGCTTCCTGCCTGAACTATATGGCCAGCGAGATTGCCCGTTCCGAGGATGACCAGAAAAAGTTCGTGGCCAATGTATCCCATGATTTCCGTTCCCCTCTGACATCTATCCGAGGCTATCTGGAAGCCATGCTGGACGGCACGATCCCACCGGAAATGCATGAAAAATACATCAATATCGTCCTGAATGAGACAGAGCGACTGACCAAGCTGACCAACAGCCTGCTTACCCTGAATAATCTGAATACCAAGGGAATGCTTCTGGATAAGACAGATTTTGATATTAATCAGGTGATCCGCAACACCGCGGCTTCCTTCGAGGGAACCTGCCATAACAAATCCATTGCCATTGAAATGATCCTTACCGGCAATGAAATGTATGTTCATGCGGATATAGGCAAAATTCAGCAGGTTCTCTATAACCTTATGGACAATGCCATTAAGTTCAGCCATCACGATTCCGTGATCCATATTGAGACTTCGGAGAAGAAAAATAAACTGTTTATTTCCGTAAAAGACACCGGAATCGGAATTCCAAAAGAAGATCTGAAGCTGATCTGGGACCGGTTTTACAAATCCGACTTGTCCCGCGGCAAAGATAAAAAAGGAACCGGCCTGGGACTTTCCATTGTAAAAGAGATCATCAATGCTCATGATGAGCATATCAATGTCATCAGTACTCCCGGCGTGGGAAGCGAATTTATTTTCTCTCTGCCGAAATCCCATCAGGAAGATGAAGAGGACTAAGCCTTAGGCTCAGTCCTCTTTTTATATCTTTCATATGTCTGCTACTTTATACAGATAACTGTTTCCCTGTTTTCCTACGCGTTCCACTGTTCCCATTTCAAATAGAATATTTAATACGGTCTGAGCCAGTGAGAGAGGAATGTGAGCTGCTTTTGCAAAATCCTTGCTATGAAAGGGCTCTTCCAGTTCATAGGGTACAAACTGCAGATAATCCTCCGGCTGCCTGATTTCCACTTCTTCGATCAGGTCTGTCGGAATCCTGTCGTACCGTGTAGAGCCCTTTTTCCTGTCGTGACTCCAGCCGTTTAACAGCCTGTATTCCTCCATATTCACCAGAACAAATTTAAAACGGATATTCGGATCTTTCAGGAACATTTTAATCTTATAAAGTTCCTTAAAAGCCTGATAAGCAGAACCTTTTTTTGGGGATTTCCGCTTCCTGCTCAGTTCTCCGCTGTCTTCGTCGATCCAGATCAGCCATTTTTCATAAGGAATCGGATAGACGATGGTGACAGGATATAATGGCAAAAAGGCCTGCAATTTTCCCCTCATCCGGTTGAACTGCCTCGTCTGGATTTCAATGATCTCCCCATCCTTATAAATATCCGCCACATAATTCTCTATGGGAATCTCCTGATGATCCTCGTCCGGCTCATAATAATCCTTAAAAATAGCATGAACCGTCTTCTCTGAGAGAGTTCCGATTCCCAGTCTCTGACGGTCCACGCCTATTATTTTTTTCTTAGATTCTTCAAAACGCTTCTGATCCATATTCCTTAATCAATTTCCGCATGCTTCGTATACAGAATCTTCAGCAGAATAGGAGTGGAAATACTGGATACGATGATCAACAAAATTACTGCGGTAAAATATTCAGATCCGATCATCCCCACAGACAATCCCTTCTGTGCCACGATCAGAGCAACCTCACCTCTGGTCATCATACCGACACCGATTTTCAAAGCATCCGGGCCCTTGAATCTGCAGATTTTGGCCATCAGACCACAGCCGATGATCTTGCACAGCAGAGCGACAATGACAAATCCGATAGAGAACAGTACAAATTCTCCGTTCAAATGGTCAAAGCTGGTCTTTAATCCAATACTTGCAAAGAAGATCGGTCCGAAAATCATATAAGAATTAATGTCCATTTTCTCTGCTATGTAATCGGAATCCTGAATGGAACACAGGATGATACCTGCCACATAAGCACCGGTAATATCTGCAATACCAAAGAATACCTCCGCTACATAAGCGAAAATAAAGCAGAGTGCCAGTCCAAGAATAGGAATACGTCTCGTATGAGGGTATCTGTTATCCAGATACTGGAATACTTTGAACAATACAAATCCCACACCAATAGCAAACAGGAAGAAGAGTACAGTAGAAATGATTACACTTCCCGGATTGGAATCGGGATTTTTGAAACCGATAACAAAGGTAAGTACAATAATACCGATGACGTCATCGATAATAGCGGCACTCATAATGGTCGTACCGACTTTTCCCTTTAATTTACCCAGTTCCTTCAAAGATTGTACGGTAATACTTACGCTGGTGGCTGTCATAATGACGCCAATAAATACGGCTTCATAGAACTTCTCGGATCCCCAGGGAGCCACTCCATAGAAACCCATATACAGTAAGGTTCCTCCAACCAGTGGAACAAATACACCGGCGCAGGCGATCAGAAATGCTACAAATCCGGTCTTCATCAGATCTTTCAGATTCGTCTCCAGACCAGCGGAGAACATCAGCAGGATAACACCGATTTCCGCCATCTGGATCAGAAAATCCGACTGCTGCACCAGACCCAGTACACTGGGTCCGATCAGCAGGCCGGCAATAATTTCACCTACAACCTGTGGTGCCTTACATTTTCTTGCAATGATACCAAATACTTTGGCAAATACAATGATAATTGCCAGATCTCTGAAAATACTATAAGATTCCATTTTTCATGCCCCTCATATTACTCATCATCTTCCGAATCCTCGGTGGGGAAGATCAGATTTTCTTCTGCTTCATCCTCATCCTCGGGACCGGCTTCCTGTGCTACTTCTTCCATAGCTTCTTCAATGTTGTCAAATTCATGGTCACCGTTGGAAAGTTTCTCACGTACTTTGGCAATCTGTGCTACCTTGACGCCTTCGTCCAGATTGATCAGCTTGACACCGGAAGTAATCCTGCTCAGTGTGGAGATATCCTGAACACGCAGCTGAATGATAATTCCTTCGGTAGTGATCATCATGATCTCGTTATCATCATTTACAGCCTTGGCGCCTACCACATCACCGGTCTTTTCCACGATCTTGTAGCATTTTACGCCCTTACCGCCACGTTTCTGTACGGTAAATTCATCCATATTGGTACGTTAACCCATACCGTTTTCGGATACGATCAACAGGTCGCTGCCCTGGGTCTGTAACTGCATACCGATGATCTCATCTCCGGGAGAGAGATTCATACCGATGACACCCATGGAAGCTCTTCCGGTTGCCCGGACATCAGTCTCCTGGAAGCGGATACACATACCCTGTTTGGTTACCAGGAAGATCTCGCTGTTGCTGTCGGTGATCTTTACCTCGATCAGTTCATCCTCTTCCCTTAAGTTGATAGCAGTCAGTCCGTTCTTTCTGACATTGGAGAACTCCATCAGAGGAGTCTTCTTCACGATACCGGTCCTGGTCACCATGAACAGATTTTTGTCATCACTGTATTCCCGGATAGGAATCATTGCGGTGATCTTCTCGCCGGGTGCCAGCTGCAGGAGATTGACAATAGCAGTACCTCTTGCGGTACGACCTGCTTCCGGAATTTCATAAGCCTTCAATCTGTAGACTCTTCCCATATTGGTGAAGAAGTTCAGATAATGATGGGTCGTTGTCATCAGCAAATCTTCAATGTAATCCTCATCGATGGTCTGCATTCCCTTAATACCACGACCACCGCGATTCTGTGCCTTGAAATTATCTACAGTCATACGTTTGATATAACCGAGACTGGTCATGGCAATGATGGTATTCTCCTTCGGAATCAGATCCTCCATGGAGATATCCAGTTCGTCATAACCGATCTTACTGCGTCTGTCATCACCGTATTTTTCGGCAATAGCGCTCATTTCTGTCTTAATGACACCCAATAACAGCTTTTCATCTGCCAAAATAGCTTTCAACTCCGCAATTTTTGCCACCAGATCCTGATGTTCGTTCTCCAGCTTCTCTCTTTCCAGACCTGTCAGAGCACGCAGACGCATATCTACGATAGCTTGTGCCTGTACATCGGACAGCTCGAATCTCTCCATCAGTCGTTCTTTTGCAATCTGGGCATTCTGGCTGCCGCGGATAATGGTAATAACTTCGTCAATGAAGTCCAGAGCCTTTAGCAATCCCTGTAAAATATGATCTCTTTCCTCTGCCTTGTTCAGATCATATTTGGTTCTTCTGGTAACGACATCCTCCTGATGTTTCAGGTAATAAGTCAGCATATCCAGAAGATTCATGACCTTGGGCTGATTATTGATCAGCGCCAGCATGATCACACCGAAAGTGTCCTGCAGCTGTGTATGCTTGTACAGCTGGTTCAGAATGACATTGGCATTGGCATCTTTACGAAGTTCGATGACCACACGGACACCTTCACGGTTGGATTCATCACGGATATCTGTGATACCGTCGATTTTTTTCAATTTTACCAACTCAGCGATCTTGATGATCAGATTTGCCTTATTTACCATATAGGGCAGTTCGGTAGCAATGATCTGGCTCTTACCGTTGGGCAGCGTTTCAATATTGGTCACTGCACGGACTCTGATCTTACCACGGCCGGTACGATAAGCCTCTTCACAGCCTCTGGTACCCAGAATCAGTCCTCCGGTAGGAAAATCGGGAGCTTTCACAATGGGAAGAATCTCATCGATCGTAGTATCTCTGTCTTCTTCCACGCGATTATCAATAATCTTAACTACAGCCTGTACCACTTCACGAAGATTGTGAGGCGGGATATTGGTGGCCATACCTACGGCAATACCGGTAGTACCGTTGACCAGCAGATTCGGATAACGGCTGGGCAGTACGACAGGCTCTTTTTCGGTATCATCAAAGTTCGGTACAAAATCTACGGTATTCTTACCGATGTCTGCCAGAAGCTCCATGGAAATTTTGGAAAGTCTTGCCTCGGTATAACGCATTGCTGCGGCACCGTCACCATCCATGGAACCGAAGTTACCATGACCGTCTACCAGAGGATAGCGGGTAGACCAGTCCTGTGCCATATTAACCAATGCACCGTAGATGGAGCTGTCACCATGAGGATGATATTTACCCATGGTATCACCGACAATACGGGCGCTCTTACGATGCGGCTTGTCGGGACCATTGTTCAGTTCGATCATGGAATAGAGTACACGTCTCTGTACCGGCTTCAGACCATCCCTCACATCCGGAAGCGCACGGGATGCGATAACACTCATGGCATAGGCGATATAGAGAGTTTCCATTTTTTCTTTCAGATCGACTTCATGGATTTTATCAATCTCAGCCTCCGAAGGCTTATCAAAAATATCGTCGTTCATGTTTCCTCACAATCTGTCGTAAAATACGACTTTTCACATTTATAAAAATAATTAGAT
>JBNMJR010000078.1:0-10089 GCA_050873925.1 Acetatifactor sp. | reverse complement strand
TGAGTTGTTCTCCCGTTCTTCCGAAGAAGGCCGGAAAAATTGGGAGAAGGAGTGTCTGGACACCATCGATCACCTGTACAATGTCCCTTCCATCGCCGTATGGGTACCTTTCAACGAAGGCTGGGGCCAGTTCGATGCCGCCCGCATTGCGAAAATGGTGGCAAAAAAAGACCCCACCCGTCCGGTAGACCATGCCAGCGGCTGGTTCGACCAGAAAGGTGGGGATTTCCGCAGTATTCATAATTATTTCCGTCCCTTACAGGTAAAGCTGGACGGGAAGCGGGCTTTCGTTATCTCTGAGTATGGCGGCTACGCCTGCCACATCGACGGTCATTCCGGTGTGGACCGTGTCTACGGATATCAGAAATACAACACGCCGGAGGAAATGGCTGCCGCCCTGAAACAGTTATTCTTGAAACAGTTGTTCCCTCTGATCTCACAGGGATTAAGCGGTGCGGTATACACGCAACTGTCCGATGTAGAGGAAGAGGTCAACGGCCTGGTAACTTACGACCGGCGTATCGTCAAGCTGCCTGTGGGGCATCCGTTTGCGGCGCCATCCTCTTTTGCAACACCTTACTCACATGGAAATAAGCCGGAATAAGGAAAGCATCCGCCATGATCCAGGCAATGGGACTGCCCAGGCATACCCCCGTGAATCCGATGATAGGTACCAGGCCGAAACCGGCCAGGGATCTGGCGATCATTTCGAAAACACCTGCCAGAATGGCGAACTTCGGGAAGCCCATGCCCTGGATCAGAAAACGGACGATATTTACCAGTGCCAGCGGAATATAAAATGCCGTATTCCATAATAAGAAGGCACGCACGTTGGCAATGATCTCCGCCTCGCCGCCGTCCACGAACAACTGTGCCAGCGGTCCCCCGAAAAATACCGCTACCAGAAAGGCAATGACGGAATATCCCACGCCCAGTGTTACACAGGCTTTCAATCCCTTTCCCAGACGGTCCAGTTTACCGGCGCCCACATTCTGTCCACCGTAGGTTGCCATGGTAGAACCCATGGCATCAAAAGGACAGGCTAAGAAGTTGCCGATCTTACCGCCTGCGGTCATGGCCGCAACTGCAGCGGAGCCCAGCGTATTGGCTGCCGTCTGCAAAATAACACTGCCGATGGCGGTAATGGAATACTGTAATCCCATAGGCACTCCCATGCCGCACAGCACCATCATCATATGGCCGTCCATCTTCCATTCTTCCCTGCGGATCCGCAGAATTTCAAATTTTTTCACCATGTAGATCAGACAGGTCACACCGGAGACTCCCTGAGAGATCACTGTTGCCCAGGCTGCCCCCGCCACACCCATGTGCAGGGAAATGATAAAATACAGGTCCAGTACAATGTTGATCACGGAAGACAGCACCAGGAATACCACCGGGGTCTTGCTGTCACCGGTGGCACGGATCACACCTGCCACAATATTGTACAGATACACCGTGGGAATACCGATGAAAATAATAAAAATGTAGTTATAGGCGCCGTCAATGATATTGGCCGGAGTCTTCATCCATACCAGAATGTCCCGGCACAAAATTGCCGTCACAACGGTCATAACCGCGGAAAATGCCAGTCCCAGCCAGGCGCAGTTGGCCACATATTTGCGCATACCCACGTAATCTCCGGCACCAAATTTGTGGGAGACGGGAATTGCGAAGCCATTGCAGACACCCATGCAGAAGCCGATCACCAGAAAATTGATGGAGCCGGTGGAGCCCACTGCTGCCAGATCATCCACGCCAAGAAAACGTCCTACGATCATGGTATCCACCAGATTGTAAAACTGCTGGAATAAAAAACCGAATAATAGCGGCAAAGCAAAACTGATGATAAGTTTCATCGGGCTGCCCTTGGTCAGATCTTTTGTCATGATAATTTCCTCTCTGAATTTTCCTATAACTACTGTATTTATCAGTGTTTCCTGTTATTTTCCATAGTTCTTTATTTCTATCGTTGAGAGTATATACGCAGCGTTTGAAAATTGCAATATCCTTTTTGCAGATTTTCTTATTTTTTGCTATACTGTTTTTGTTCTTTTTTACAAAGGGTGTTTAGAAAAGAGAGGGGTTGTGTATGAAAGAATTTACGAAATATCTGAAAATGATACCTGTGATCATCTATCCTTATATCTATGTGGTGATTCTTGCCGTTTTTCTAATGTTCATGAATGTTTTGCCGTCGGATGACAGCGATGCCGCAATGCTCGGATTGTTGATTGTCGCTGTCATCTACAATCTGTATTCTTTTGTCATCGTGATCGTAAATGCCGTTCAATGTGCAAGGGGAAAAATGACTGCAAAGCAGTCGGCACGGATGAATCTGATCATCAAAGGCATTCAGATTCCGGCATACATCATGCATTTTATTCTGGGATTTATCGGCCTTGCCCTGAGTGTCTGGGGCATCGGATTTAT
Organism: Acetatifactor sp.; assembly: GCA_050873925.1. Taxonomy (GTDB): domain Bacteria; phylum Bacillota; class Clostridia; order Lachnospirales; family Lachnospiraceae; genus Acetatifactor. Next base: position 7,656 of record JBNMJR010000078.1, on the reverse strand, counting down.
TCTCTGGGCCATCCTCATCGATCTGCTGACCATCCTGCTCACCGGCATCAGCTCCATCGGCTGCAGCATCCGCATGCGTAAAGAAGGCCTTCTCTCCACCGCCGCAGCAATCCTTATGGGCATTGGCTGTTTTATCTACTGCGTGGATGTGGTGATCGCCATTGTGTATGTGGTGAAAGCACGGAAAAAACAGGCATAACTACACAACAATAAAAGGCCCCTGCCGGATAATCCCCCGACAGAGGCCTCTTTAATTGTTCTATTCGTTATGTATATTACGATTCCACCTTATGCAAAAGGATTCTCGGTAGGATACAGCATTCCCTTAGGCTGGTTGAAGTTCAGATCCTCTACAGGTACGCCGATGTACTTGAATACTTCGTACAGAGCCTTACCGAAGTGTCCGAAAGCAACAGCTCCGTGGTGAGGGAAGTTCTTCTCGATCAGCACGTGACGATAGAAACGTCCCATCTCGGGAATAGCGAAGATGCCGATACCGCCGAAGGATCTGGTAGCTACGGGAAGTACTTCACCCTGTGCAATGTATGCACGCAGCTTGTTGTCTGCGGTAGACTGCAAACGATAGAAGGTGATGTCTCCGGGGAGAATGTCTCCTTCCAGAGTACCCTGGGTTACCTCTTCGGGAAGGGTTCTTGCCATGATCATCTGATACTTCATATTGCAGGAAGTCAGCTTCTTGGAGTTGGTATTGCCGCAATGGAAGCCCATGAAGGTATCATTGTGGGTATAGTTGAATTTGCCCTTGATGGACTCATCATACATATCATCGGGAACGGTGTTGTTGATATCCAGCAGAGTTACGGTATCTGCGCTGACACAGGTTCCGATGAACTCACTTAAGCAGCCGTAGATATCTACTTCACAGGATACGGGGATGCCCATACCGGTGAGACGGCTGTTCACATAGCAGGGTACGAAACCAAACTGGGTCTGGAATGCAGGCCAGCACTTTCCGGCGATGGCTACATACTTACGATATCCTCTGTGAGCCTCGATCCAGTCTAACAGAGTCAGTTCATACTGTGCTAACTTGGGCAGTACTTCGGGCTTATGGTTGCCTGCGCCCAGCTCTGCTTCCATCTCTTTTACCTTTGCGGGAATTCTCTCGTCTCCATCATGCTTCTTGAAGGCTTCGAACAGATCTAGCTCGGAGTTCTCTTCGATCTCTACACCCAGGTTGTACAGCTGCTTAATGGGTGCATTACAAGCCAAGAAGTTCAAAGGTCTGGGGCCGAAGGAAATGATCTTCAGATCGCTCAGTCCTACGATAGCTCTTGCAATAGGGATAAACTCATGCAGCATGTCTGCGCATTCTGCTGCGGTTCCTACGGGATTCTCGGGGATATAAGCTTTTACATTACGAAGCTTTAAGTTGTAGCTGGCATTCAGCATACCGCAGTATGCATCGCCTCTGCCGCCTACCAGATCGTTCTGGGTCTCTTCTGCTGCCGCAATGAACATGGCAGGACCATCGAAATGCTTTGCCAGTAAGGTCTCGGAAATTTCGGGACCAAAGTTGCCAAGATATACGCACAGTGCATTGCAGCCTGCCTTCTTGATATCTTCCAGAGCCTGCACCATATGGATCTCGCTCTCTACGATACATACAGGGCACTCATAGACACTGTCGGTGCCATACTTCTCGGTATAAGCCTTCATCAGAGCTTTTCTGCGGTTCACAGAAAGACTCTCGGGGAAACAGTCACGGCTGACAGCCACAACACCAATTTTTACTTCGGGTAAATTACTCATTTTGTAATCCTCCTATTTTCATTTTCTTTTTCTCTATACCATTTATTTTACCGCCGTCTTGCATCCACGCAGGAGACTTTCGGCGTTCAAATCTTTTTATTCCGTCACCGTTATTTGCTGATATCCAGATTTTCTCCAACAAGTCCGAGGAAGCTTCCTTCCGGAAGTCCGCCCTCCGCATGACCGATCAGCCATTTGTTCGTAGCGGCAAGCAGTGCATCCTCACTGGGTGCCTTACCCTGCTCCACCTTCTGGTGTGCTCCTTCTAACGGGTAGTTAGTACCCTGAGGTAACACGATGGCTACCTGGAATCCCTGTCCGTCTACTCCGCAGGGAGCATAATGCAGGGAGGTTGCAAAGACTTCCACACCGGTTCCGGCCGGTACCAAAAATGCTTCCATCTTAGAAGAATCGTAGGTAAAATCTTCTGCCACATCCGCTAACAGTCCCAGAATCAGAATGGCATCCGTTGCCGCCACATTAATTTCGGAACTTCTGTGATATTCCACAGCATTGAGCTTGGAATTGTGACCGTTACAGTAACCGATCTGTACGGGCATCTCTCCGTAAGTGATCGTTTCCAGTTCTTTTTTCACAGGCAGTGCTTCCAGCGCGTTGATCCCGGGCTCGTACACCACACCGTCGGGAATCGGGGTTTTCTTCATTTCTTCCACCAGGTCTGTGAAATCCACATTGGTGATCACTCTGCCATATTTGCGAAATGCGGGATCTTTTACTGATAAAATTTGCATTCTACTCTACCAACCTTTCTCTATTATAGCTCAAACCAAAAAATACGAGGTTCATTTTATTATGTTGTTGTTTGATTTTTCTACGCGTTATTTAATAATCTCAAACAACGGTTTGCATGCCGGATAGATCTGGCGGAATTTCTGATAGCGGTCTTCGTATTTTGCCACCAGTTCCGGATCCGGTTCTACCGTTCCGGTGACTTTGACGAACTTCTCCGCGATCTCTTCCACACTTGCATATTCCCCACAGGCTACCGCTGCCAGCATGGCTCCACCCATGGCCGGTCCTTCTTCGCTCTCGATCACATCCACCTTCAGGTTCAGGATGTTGGCGATCATCTTCTTCCACAGAGGGCTCTTGGCTCCTCCGCCGCAGATCTTGGTCCGTTCCAGATGGATTCCCAGAGATTTGGCCACCTCCAGTGAATCACGCAGTGCAAATGCCACGCCTTCCAGTACCGCCTGGGTCATATCGGCTCTTGTAGTATCCATGGTCATTCCGATAAAAGTGCCTCTGGCATTGGGATCATTATGCGGTGAGCGCTCTCCCATGAGATAAGGCAGGAAGTAAACATGATTTTCTCCCAGCTTCTCAATCTGTGCCTGTTCTGCAACATAATCCTTCGTTCCGATGATTTCATCCATCCACCACTTATTACAGGAAGCGGCGCTCAGCATACAGCCCATGAGATGGTAATGTCCGTCCGCATGCGCAAAGGAATGCAGTGCATTGTGCTGGTCCACACCAAAGTGATTGGAGGAAATGAAGATTGTTCCGCTGGTACCCAGGGAAATATTACACATGTTGTCTCCAACGGTTCCGGTGCCCACAGCAGCTGCCGCATTGTCTCCGGCTCCTGCCGCTACCACCACATTTGCGGGTAGTCCCAGTTCAGCCGCCACTTCCGGCAATACGCAGCCAACCTTCTCATAGCTCTCGTAGCAGGTGGCCAGCTGATCTTCGGTCACACCACAGATCTCACACATTTCTTTCGACCAGCAGCGATTCTTCACATCAAACAATAACATGCCGGAAGCATCCGATACATCCGTGCAGTGTACTCCGGTCAGGCGATACGCTATGTAATCTTTCGGCAACATGATCTTTTTGATCCGCGCGAAATTCTCCGGCTCATTCTTCTTCACCCAGAGAATCTTCGGTGCGGTAAATCCGGTAAAGGAGATATTGGCTGTATACTCAGACAGCTTCTCTTTGCCGATCACATTGTTCAGGTAATCGCATTCCTCTGTGGTTCTGCCGTCGTTCCAGAGGATGGCCGGGCGGATCACCTGATCCTTCTCATCCAGAATGACCAGTCCGTGCATCTGTCCGCCGAAGCTGATACCTGCCACCTGGCTCTTGTCCGCATCTTTCAAAAGCTCCCGGATGCCCTCCATAGTCTGTTCATACCAGTCCTCCGGCTTCTGTTCCGACCAGCCGGGATGCGGGAAATACAGAGGGTATTCCCGGGATACAATATTCCGGATATTCCCCTCACTGTCCATTAAAAGCAGCTTTACCGCTGAAGTGCCCAGATCGATTCCAATATATAACATGAATCTTCCTCCTAAGTTTGTGCTGTGCCCCATTTTCGTTCCTTTACGTGCCCGTGCACGTTATAATCTTATCATAACTGTTGTGAGAAAGATTTTCAAGTAGAAGTTTTTATGTTTTCAGTATTTTTCGCTAAAAAGTGAAGATGAAATCCCATCATGTCCAACTCATTCTGCGTGCCCGGACAAATTCTGCGCTTTCGTTGACTTCCCCCGGGAAATATGATACTTTTATAGCTAGATACATGGAACAAATGTTACGGAAAGGCATAAGCATTCTATGGCAACCATCAAAGAAATTGCAGCATTGGCCGGCGTATCCCGCGGCACTGTGGATCGTGTTCTGAACGACCGCGGCGCAGTGAATCCGGAAACTGCCGAAAAAATCAGGAAAATTGCAAAAGAACTGGACTATAAGCCCAATCGTGCCGGTCTTGTTCTGGCCGCGCAGAAAAAAAGGCTGAAACTGGGTGTCATTCTGTTTTCCACCGGGAATCCTTTTTTCCAGGATGTTCTGACCGGAATCAATGAAAAAGCGGAGGAACTGGCCGGTTATAACTGCACTGTGATCACCAAACAGATCTCCTTCGGTGTGGAAGCCCAGCTGCAGGCAGTTCAGGAGCTTCTGGCAGAAGAGGTAAACGGAATCGCCATGACTCCCTACAACGATGACCGGATCCGTAACTGCATCAATATGTTATACGAGCAGGGAATTCCTGTGGTCACACTGAATACAGATATCGAAAACACGAAGCGGATTGCCTATGTCGGCAGCAATTATACCCGCAGCGGTGCCACGGCGGCAGGTCTTCTGCAGCTGATGACTTCCGGTACGGTCAACGTAGGAATCATCACCGGCTCTTCCAACATCCTCTGTCACACAGAACGCATTGCGGGATTTCTGAAAACACTGGAGCCTTATTCCGACCGGATCCATATTGTGGATACCGTGGAGATCCACGACGATGAAGTGGAGAGTTATGAGAAGACAACGACATTATTATCAGCGCATCCGGAGATCAACGCACTGTTCTTCGCCGCCGGCGGTGTCTACGGTGGCTGCCGCAGTGTAGAAGCTCTTGGCAAAAAGAAAGACATCCGGATCATTGCCTTCGATCTGGTACCCACTACCCGGCAGATGCTGGAAAATGACACCATTGCCGCCACCATCTGTCAGCAGCCGAAGAGCCAGGGCAGCAAGCCCCTTTCTCTGCTGTTTGCCTATCTGACCACCGGCGAAAATCCGGAAAAAGAATACAATTATGTTGCAGTAGATATCCGGATCAAAGAAAATATCTAAATATTTCTTAAGATTCTTCCGACACTCTTGTCATTCACAACATATAGTACTATAATATACATATTATCTACGAAATGTTGTTTTGAGGGGTACAAAAGCGGGGGGAGTCTTTGATCCATGAATTTATCTGATCTGAAAAGAAATGCATATATGTTGCGGGGTTCCGATGCAAAACGTGGCTACATGCGCTGGTGGCATTCCTTCCAGGGCACTTGTTCCACGACGCAGGAAACCCGCACTTTTTTTGTGGAATACAGCATTTTGAATCCGGCTCTCGGAACTTCCCAGCCTATTTTAGGCCAACACCCCTATTACAAACGACATGGTTTGAAACCATCTTATCTCTGTATAAAAGCCGGTGTATTCCCTGAACCGGGAGATAGTGGTCTCCAGCTTCAGGCTTATTATCCCCTGACCTCTCTGCAGGTCGCCCAGGATCCCTTTTATATGCAGTTTGAGGATTGTGTCTACAGCGAGAACCGGATCAGCGGTTCTATTGATATCTCCGATGAGATTGCAAGACATCGTTCTCTTATGACCGATGCGGGTAGTTTTATCTGGGATCTGGAAGTGCATAAGGCGGTTGCCTGTCATACCGGCTATATTGCCAATGCTTTCTTCACCGCGATTCATGCTCTGGAAAGCTTCTGGCATGGGGAAGGTATCCGTACCTTTTTCCGTGGTACCGTCATTCTGAACGGCGTCACCTATGAAGTAACTCCCGAGTCTTCTTACGGCTATGCTGACAAGCATTGGGGACGCAGTTACAACCAGCCCTGGCTGCAATTTGCTTCCGGCCACCTGATCAGCGAGAAAACCGGACGGGAATTGAAACATTCCGCTCTGGCCATCGACGGCTGTTGTCCGAAATTCCTCTTTTTCCCCATGCGCCGCAGGATCCTGATACAGCTGACCTATACCGGGGAAGATTTCGAATACCATTTCGGCAAACCGCTTACACTGTCCCGCTGCAAATGGAAGGTGAAGGAGACCAACAAACGTTTCATCTGGCATTTCAAGGCCCAGAACCGCTCTTCCGTTGTGCGGATCTCCGGAAGCTGCAGCAAAGAACAGATGATGCCGTTACTCTATGAAAGTCCCGACGGCAAGGTATCCGATGTACCTCTCTGGGAAGGCGGCAATGCGACAGGCACTATAGAGTTATATCGAAGAACCGGCGGTTCGTTGGAACTGATCGACCGTCTGCAATTTGAAAACGGATTATGCGCTTATCAGCGTTCCTGATTTTCGTCTGAAAAATATACGGTATGCAATTTAAAAAGCTGCTGCCACAGAATTCTCTGTTGGCAACAGCTTTTATTGTTTGTCTCTATGCAGCTTAGATCGCCTCTTCCGGCTCCTCCAATGCTTTTTCGTAACTCTCCAGGATCACCTTTTGCAAATTTTCTCTGGTGGAAGAATTGATGGGATGTGCGATATCCCTGTATTCTCCGTCCGTTGCCTTCTTGCTCGGCATTGCAATGAACAATCCCTTTTCACCTTCGATCACCTTGATATCATGTACAACGAATTCATCATCCAGTGTAATGGATACGATAGCTTTCATTTTGCCTTCCTTGGTGATCTTACGAACACGTACATCTGTAATCTGCATTTGCTAACCCCCTTGCCGCTGTTATCGTGATCCTTACGCATTTTTTCGCCCTACGGGCTCTCAAAATGCTACAGATATGAGTATTCCGGGCTATCGCCCTGCATACTCATATCTGTTGGATCCGCGAATCGCCACAGCGCTTTGTCTGCAAGCAGCCACGCACTGTAACGATCTCGGATACGGATCACTTAGATTACGTATCGTTCATTTCTCTCAACTACGATCCTGACTTCGCCTTCTCCCACAAAGTACGAATTTGCACGGATCGTGTCACGGCTCTCTACAATACAGTTTTCAATATGCGTGTTATCTCCAATATATACATCATTGAGGATAATGGAATTCTTGATCACACAATTATTGCCGATGTAGCTCTTCTTGAAGATCACGGAATTCTCTACCACGCCGTTAACGATACATCCGCTGGATACCAGGCTGTTACGTACCTGAGAACCGGGATTGTATTTTGCGGGAGGCAGATCATCCACCTTGGAATATACATCCGGATACTGCTTGAAGAAATAGTTTCTCACATCTGCTTTCAGGAAGTCCATATTGGTGCTGTAGTAATCGTCCACAGATGCAATATTTCTCCAGTAATCTTTGATTTTGTATCCGTAGATTCTCTTCAGATCCTTGTAGCGGATCAGAATATCTCTTAC
>JBNMJR010000077.1:0-10178 GCA_050873925.1 Acetatifactor sp. | reverse complement strand
GGTGACGGCAGAGCAGGATATTCCCTATGTCCGGGAAGAAATCGTGCAAAAATATCATTTTACCAAAGTAAATATTATTACCTCCGGAGGAGCGGAGCGGTATCTGTCTGTGGGGAGAGCACTGCAGCTGATCGCTGACGGAAGGCTGAAAGTACCCAATGAACACGGATATGTGTTCATCCACGACGGAGCCAGACCTTTTCTGACGGAGAAGATATTAGAAGATACCTACGCGGCGGCCGTGCAATATCAGGCCTGCGTGGCAGCGGTACAGAGCAAGGATACGGTGAAGATCAGTGACGGGGAAGGCTTTGCCCTGTCCACGCCGGATCGCAGAACCGTCTGGAATATCCAGACACCGCAGGTATTCGAGACCAGTCTGATCCTGCAGGCATACGAGAGATTACGGAGCCGTCTGCCCAGAATGCAGGAACAGGGCATTCAGGTAACGGATGACGCCAGCGTGGTGGAATTGTTTACCGAGACAAGAGTGAAGCTGGTGGAAGCATCCTATCAGAATATTAAGATCACAACACCGGAAGATATGAAAACAGCCGAGGCATTTCTGGAGGACTAGGTCCTCCAAAGATGTCCCGGCTTATTTTTACATTTCTATTATCCTGTTTTTCTATTTTTCTCTCATGGCACTGGGGGTTACCCCGTATACTTTCTTGAAAGCGCGTCGGAATGTATTGGAATTATTATATCCCACAGCAATATACAACTCATTCAGACTGATATCGGTCTCCTTGATCAGTCTTGCGGCCTCCGTCATACGGATATTCTCCAGATAGGTGGAGAAGTTCACACCGGTCTTTTCCTTAAACATGTGTGAGAAATAGCTCTCTGAGATCTGGAATTCATCCGAAATCTTGTTCAGTCCCAACGAAGGATCCTTGTAATTTTCCTTAATATATTTCTCTATGGTGGCGGATAAGGTGTTGTCATCCTCCTTATTGCCGAAGAGATTACACAGAGACAGTGCCAGATCTTCGCACAATTTGAAGGTCAGATGCTCATTAAAACGCTCATCCAGTACTTTTACCGCTTCTGGATCCGCATCCTGTGGCAGTGCAAATCTTGCCTTCAACAGCGTGTTACGGATATCCGACAGCAGATATTTCAGCAGGTTGACCGGCAGGGAACGTTCCTCGATATTTTCCTGGTGGATCAGGTTGAACAGCTCCAGTACCTGCGGAGTATTGCCCGTGGAAATGAAATGGATCAGCTTTGTGGAGATCTCCGGCGGGTAATAGAACACGTTGGAGTCCTTCTTAATAAATTCATACGGGAAGAAAATATAGTTCTTCGTAGTATAGCTGACCGCCTCAGAGGCCTGCTGATAGCATTCCCATACATTCATCAGGGAATCCGTATTGCGGCCGATACCCGCGAAAAGCCAGATGTCGTAAGTGTCCAGCAGATAATCATGCAGGCGCAGGATACAGTTGTTGATCTTCAGGATCAGATCCTTTTCTTCTTCCTCTGAGCAGTGAAGCAGCACGGAATAGGTACGGTCCGAAGGACTGAAATAGAACAGCGGAGTACCGAAGAAATTCTCAAGTGCGGTTTCAATGATCTTCTCCAGTTCTTCCATGGATTCCACTCCGCCGGGGAGCGTGATTTCCGTGTTATCCCCAAAGTTGTTGTAGTAGACGATGTACAACACATTATAATAAGAAGAATCTGTTATACCAAGATAATTCTCCATATAAGCCACTTCGTCTTCAGAAGTAGCGGTACCGGACAAAAGCTGTCGCACATAAGAGGTGCAGATGATCGGACGCTGACTGTCCACCACTTCCTGTAGATTCTTCTGTACTTCCACAGCGGTCTGCAGTTCCTGTCCCAGTTCAATGATGGGACGGACATTGCGGCGGGAGAAATAATAGACCAGACAGCCACCCGTAAGCAATGCCAACAGGGCAAAAAAGATGAAAAGCAGCTGTGTGCCGCCCAATCCGGCGGTTGCTTTGTAGGGCGGGAAACTGAAATAGTAAGAATAACTGGTGTTATCTGAAACACATTTTCCCAATGTAAAATTCTGTCCGTCAATCCGAACCTCCGCATATCCCTTATTAAAGTCCAGAGATTTCAGACTTTCTGCGGAAATACTGTCAGGAGCATTGATCGTAAGGACCGTGGATCCATCGTCAGCCGTAACGACCAGAAAATTATTGCCGTCCATCTGTACACAGTCGAACAGATCTGCCATTTTATCCTGTTCAAAAATGAAGCAGACTTTGGCATGGGCATCCATGTAATAGAGATCGTTCAGGTCAATGATATACATATAATACTTTTCGCTGTAATTCGGCATGAACACATCCATGGGAAGGAAGCGGTTCGTATATTCCGGCTCCGTCATATAGGAGAGCCACAGATCCTTTTCGGAAGCGGGGTACTTCTGGATCCAGTTGTAGAAGCGTTTGGCGGATATAAAATAGGTAGGATTCAATACATAATCCGTTTCGGGAAAGTACACAAAAGACTCTTTTAAAGGAAGAAGTGCTTCCGCATACACGTTTGTGGCCAGAGAGTTCTGCAACTCGTTGCCCAGTTCTGTAAAAGGGTAGTAGGTATTCTGGTAATTCATGACTTTCCGGAAGGTATCGTTCTGCAACAGCTGTCTGCAATAGACTTCCATGACGTTCAGATCGCTTTCAAACAGCTCTGCATTGCTGACCAGGGTGGTCTCGTTCTGCTGATCATAAGAATTACGGGCGTTATTTATTGTAGAACGATATAAAAAGATGAACAAAACCAGGATAATAAGTAAGAAAATGCTGTAAGAGGTTACCATTTTCAGCATTAAAGTACTGTTATGACTTGTATGATCTGTATCCTTTTGGGTGCTTTTTCTGTGTAAAATCATCAATTCTATCTCCTGAAACCTTTTTAAATCAAAAACTTACCGAACAAATTATGTACATTGTAACAGTTTTGCATAAAAAAAACAATATGTAAGCTCTTACAGAAATGCAGTAAAATCAAGGCTTTGCGGAACCGGTTGTCAAAATTTGCACCCGAACGCAAAAATTGTAACTTGTTTTTCCGGGTGGCTGATGGTAAGGTGAGGGCAAGTCAAGGGAATGACCCCATGACAAATCATTATTCCAAATTTTTAGGGAGGAAAGAAATGAAGAGAAAAGTATTATCCGTACTTTTAGCATCTGCTATGGTAGCTTCCTTAGCAGCATGCGGAAGCAGCAACGATGCTCCTGCAGCATCTACCGACAGCGCAGCAGCAGCTACTGACAGCGCAGCAGCTTCCACCGAGGCTTCTACCGAAGCTTACAACCTTGAGGAGATTAACGTAGTAGTTAATGGTACTCTGACCGCAACCGTTGATAACGGCCAGGCTGAATTCGTTCAGCAGTGGGAAGATGCAGTATCCGAAGAGATCGGTCATCCTATTAAAATGAACATCCAGCAGTTAGACCACTCCGGTTACACCGATGCAGTTGGTCGTCTGTTCGCAGGTGGTGACTACCCCGACGTTATGATCATGAGTGCAGATATGTTCAAGCAGTATGCACCTACCGGTCTGCTGTGGGATATGTCCGATGCATATGCAAATGCTAAGTTCCAGTCTCATATGACTCTGCCTGAAATCAATGAGAACCTGAAGGATTCCGAAGGTCATCTGTATGGCTTCGCTCCTACTTATGGTAATGGTTGTGTTACCTACGTTAAGCAGGCATGGTTAGATGCAGTTGGCCTGAAGGCTGAAGACATCAAGACTTATGATGATTACTACAACATGCTGTTAAAGTTCCACAACGAAGATCCCGATGGTAACGGCGTAAACGGTGATACCTACGGTGTTATCGCAGCTGGTTTCGTTGGTAACGAGGCTCCTTATGTAAACTATCTGCCTGAGTTCTGGCAGGATGCTTATCCCGCTCTTCTGCAGGATGACAACGGTACCTGGTACGATGGATTCCAGACCGATGCTACCAAGGCTGCTCTGCTGAGACTGCAGCAGGCTTACCAGGATGGCGCTATCGATCCTGAGACCCTGACCGCTTCTACCAAGATCGCTCGTGAGAAATGGTTCTCCAACGATCAGACCGGTTCTTCAGGTGTATTCACTTACTGGGCAGGTTCTTGGTATCAGACTCTGACCGACAACCTGATCAAGAACGATGTTGATGAGAATCTGGTTGAGCTGGCTCCTATCGCTGAGGTTGGCGCTTACCTGAACAGAGAAGCTCCTGTATGGGTTATCATTGATGACGGTGACGGAGACAACTCTCGTGAGCAGGCTATCTTCGATGCATTCATCGAGACCATGATGGATGGCGACAAGGTTCAGACTCTGTGGACCTACGGTGCTGAAGATGTTCACTGGTCTACCAAGGCTGAGACCTTCACCATCAACGCTGGTACTGACAAAGAGAAGACCTACGAGTACGAAGACGGTCAGTTCCACTTAAAGCAGTCTCCTAACGATCCTAACTCCGTATGGAAGAAGAACGCTATGGATCCCGCTCTGGTTGTATGTTCTCTGGACAACGGATTTAACGATATCTCCGGTCTGGCAGCAGAAGGTAACAAGTTCTTCACCGAGAACTGCAAGGATGCTCCTCAGTCTCCTACCTCTGATACCTACACCAACGAGTCCGGTACCATCTACGATGCTAAGCTGGCAGCTATCACTTCTGTAGTAGTTGAGGGCGGCGATGTAGATGCAGCTATGCAGACCTACGTTGACACTGTTGGTTCTATCATTGACCAGTGCTTAACTGAGCTGAATGCACAGTAATCGATAACAAATCGATACGAAATGTAGCGAAAGCTACAAAACCATGATATAATTATCCTGTCCCATCGGGATACAAAGCCTATGGGACAGGATATTTTAGAGAGAAAAGAATGTGTGAGATGAAGTTGAAAGGAAGAGGGATGGTATGAGCAAGAAAAAGAAAATCACCACATCCACCGGCGTAGAAGTACGTCACAAGCCTTTGGGCCTCCGAATCTGGAATAACAGAGGCTACTATTTGATGTTCCTGCCTGTATTTGTGTTCATTTTGATCATGTATTACTGGCCTATGCTTGGTATTCGTTATTCATTCTACGATTACAAGCCTGTAGGTACTCCGACTTTTGTTGGACTGAAGCATTTCCAAAGTATGTTTAAGACAGATGCGTTCTGGACTGCGTTCAAGAACACACTGGAACTGAGTATTATGAAGCTGTTGATCACTACCTTTACTGCGGTAGTAGTATCAATCTTCTTAAATGAAATGGGAAATCTCTTTGCAAAGAAAACTTTGCAGACTATCATATATCTGCCCCACTTTATGTCCTGGGCAGTAGTTGCATCTATCTTCAGTTTGTTCCTGTCTCCTTCTTCTACCGGTCTGGTAAACGGATTGCTGCATGACTGGGGCATCCTGTCCGCTGATGCCAAGAATATTTATTTCCTGGCCAGCCCGACATGGTGGAGACCGATCTTCTACATTATTAATATCTGGAAAGAGACAGGTTGGGGAACCATTATCTTCCTGGCTACTCTGGCAGGTATTAACCCTGAGCTGTATGAAGCAGCTGATATCGATGGCGCAACCCGTATGCAGAAGATGCGTTACGTAACTCTGCCTGCACTGGCTAACACCATCATCACTGTATTGATCCTGAACCTTGCTAAGGTTATGAACATGTTCGAGTCCGTATTCGTATTGTACAACAATGCGGTATACAGCGTATCTGATGTTATTTCTACTTATATTTATCGTCAGACATTCGCAATCGCTCTGCCGAACTATGGTTACTCTACTGCAGTAGGTCTCTTCAAGTCCTTAGTTGGTTGTGTACTGGTATTAGTATGTAACTGGGCAAGTAAGAAGACCCGTGGCCGTGGCATTGTATAGGAGGTATTATTGTGGCAAAGACAGCTTATCGTAAACCTAAGAAAAAAATTCATGTTTTCGATGTCGTTAACTACATCGTATTCATTCTGATCGGCCTCCTGGTTCTGGTACCTATCTGGAAGGTAGTAGTAGACTCCTTCAACGCTGTGGGTGTATACCAGTTCAGACTGTGGCCGCACGATTTTACATTAGATGGTTATAAGACCATCATTCATACCCAGAGACTGTACAGACCGTTCATCAACTCCGTACTTACTACTGTACTGGGAACTTTCCTTGGTCTGCTCCTGTCCACCCTGGGTGGTTATGTACTGATCCAGTTTGATATGCCCGGACGTAACTTCTTCGCATATTTCCTTCTGTTTACCATGATCTTCTCCGGTGGTATGATCCCCGAGTACCTGGTAATGAAGCAGTTACACCTGGTTAACAGCATGTGGATCCTGGTTGTTAAGCACGGTATGAACGTGTATAACCTGGTTCTGATGCGTAACTTCTTCGAAGGAATTCCTGCCAGCCTGTTCGAGGCAGCTGAGATCGACGGATGTTCCCCCATGGGAATCTTCTTCAAGATCGTGCTTCCTCTGTCCAAAGCAGCTCTGGCTTCCATCGGTCTGATGTTCGCAGTTACCGTATGGAATGACTACTCTACCGTTAAGATCTACATTACCGATCCTGATCAGGTTAACTTCCAGTATCAGTTACGTAATATGATCATGGATGGTGATACCCCTACCACACAGTATGCGGTATCCCAGAACACTCTGTACTATGCAGCAATCGTATGTGCAATCCTTCCTTTCATGGCATTGTATCCTTTCCTGCAGAAGTACTTCGTAAAGGGTGTTAATATCGGTGCTGTCAAGGAGTGATTTTCTTCTCACACGATGTATGGATTTCGACAAGGGAAACTTCGGTTTCCCTTGTGTTGTATCTGCGGGTAAATTCCGCAAGAAAAGATGCGCAGGGGAAGCGCAGAAATGAGGGCAGAAATGAACAAGATTTTTTGGGCTGCTGATTCCACAGTCCAGACCAATGACTTTACGACGTATCCGCAGACGGGCATTGGTCAGGTATTTCCGTTATTTGTAAAAAAAGAGTATCAGGTAAGTAATCATGCCAAGAACGGCAGAAGCACCAAAAGCTTTATGGACGAGGGGAGACTGAAAGCCATAGAGGAACAGATCGGTGCGGGAGACTTCCTGTTTATCCAGTTTGGACATAACGATGAGAAGAAGGAAGATCCTACGAGATATACAGAGCCTTTTTCCACTTATATGGAGAACCTGGAGACTTTTATCCGGGTAGCCAGAGACCACAGTGCGTATCCGGTGCTGATCACTCCGTTGGAGCGCAGATGCTTCATGGATGAAAAGCATTTGGGAATCGGGGCACATTCCGACTATGTGGCAGCCATGAAACAGACTGCGGAGAAAAACAATGTACCCCTGGTGGATCTCTACAGCATGAGCCGCATGGAGCTCAAGAAAGCCGGAGAGAAAAACAGCAGAAGATGGTACATGTTCTTCCCGGAGGGCGAGTACAAGAATCATCCGGAGAAATCCGAGGACAATACGCATCTGCGTTATGACGGTGCCGTGAATTTTGCTTCTCTGATCGCCAGAGGGTTAAAAGAGATCGGTGGGATCTATGCAGAGATGCTGTTGGATGATCTGAAACTGTAGTCCGACAGGCAATTAAGAAAATACAGAAGTCCGTTTCACAGACAAATTTTGTCAGTGAAACGGACTTTTTTGTATCTTGAAACAAAGCCGCCTGTTTTTTATAATGTTCCTATCAATAGGACAGACAGGGGGAGAAGAGCATGAACCCGTTTCAGTTAAACAGAAACACAATCTTACTTTCGGATGCCGTAACAGAAACCGCTGTAGAACTTGCCTGTGAGCGATTTCGGAGAGATATGGGAAAAACTTTGACTGATACAGTCAAAAACGAGAACCGGATCATTTTGCAAAAAAAGGACCTGAAACCGGAACAATATGAACTGGAAGTGACAGAACAGGAGATCACGATCTGTGGAGCGGATGCCCGTTCCTTTATCTATGCATTGAATTACCTTAGTGAAAATTATCTTGGAATCCTCCCTTTCTGGTTCTGGAATGACCAGAAGATCGAAGAGAAGGACTGCGTGGAGATCCCCTGCGGAAGCTATCAGTCGGAAGATTACCGGATCCGTTACCGTGGCTGGTTCATCAATGATGAAGTGTTGATCAGTCACTGGACGGCAGGAGTGTCTGAGGAGTATCCCTGGGAAATGGTATTTGAAGCACTGCTTCGCTGCGGTGGTAATCTGGTGATCCCCGGCACGGATAAGAATTCGAAAATCTATGCGCCGATTGCATCCGGGATGGGACTGATGGTCACCCATCATCATGCGGAACCGCTGGGAGCGGAAATGTTCCTGCGGGCCTATCCGGATCTGGAGCCATCCTATCTGAAACACGGGGATCTGTTCGACAAGCTCTGGCAGGAAGCTATTGAAAGGCAGAAAGATGAAGAAGTCATCTGGAATATCGGTTTCCGCGGACAGGGGGATGTACCGTTCTGGGAAAATGATCCTGCCTTTGACACTCCGGAAAAGCGGGGAGAACTGATCAGCAATATTATGAAGAAACAATATGACATGGTCAGAGAGCAGATCCCGGATGCGGTGTTCTGCACAAATCTGTATGGAGAGATTCTGGAATTATATCGGGAGGGCTGTTTACAGATCCCGGAGGATGTGATCCTGATCTGGGCAGACAACGGTTACGGCAAGATGGTATCCAGACGGCAGGGTAACCACAATCCCAGAGTGTCGGCATTGCCGGAGGATGGAGATAAAGGACGTCATGGGACCTATTATCATGTATCCTTCTATGACTTACAGGCGGCCAACCATATCACCATGCTTCCTAACGCTATGGAGTTCGTGGAAAAAGAGCTTACGGATGCTATGACGCATGGAATCACGAATCTGTGGCTTATCAATGCTTCCAATATTAAGCCACATGTATATCCTCTTTCTTTTATTGCCAACCTGTGGAAACAGGATGCCTTGTCGACAGAAGAGCACAGAAAGCGATATGTCACCGAATACTATGGGGCGGATAGCAACGCTGCACAGCTTTCCGGTATGGAAGATTGTATCCGTGATTATCCGAAGGCTATGTTATCCTTTGGAGAGAAAGAGGATGAGCATGCCGGGGAACAATTCTACAATTACGCAGTGAGGGACTTTATCCATGGCTGGATGAAGAACGGAGCGGCAGAACCGGTGGAAGAACTGTTCTGGTGTACTCATAAGGATACTTTTGCTGCACAGCTGGAATGGTTTGCCGGAAAATGTCTGCAGGGAGAAAAGCAGCTGGAGAGTCTGTACGAGCGTTGTCTTGCCGTTGGGGAAAATGAATTATGGAAAGATTCCGTATTGCTGCAGGTGAAACTCCACAGGGACTGTGTGCGGGGATGCATCTTATTCACAGAAGCATTTACGGCATATGAACAGAAGGAATATAAGAAGGCCTTTTTCCTGTTGGGAAATGCCGTGGAAGTATTTGAAGCGGCGGATCATGCCATGCGGGCAAGAGAACACGGAAAATGGAAAGACTTTTATGCCAATGACTGTCTGACGGACGTGAAAGAGACGGCTTACTGCCTGAAACGACTGATGGGCTATGTGAGAAATCTGGGAGACGGACCGGATTTTTACAAGTGGCAGAGAGAAGTGGCCTACTCTGAGAACGACTGCAAAGTGGTTCTGATCACCAATATGGAAAATCATATGACGGACTGGGAGTTATATCTTGCCGGAAAAGACAGTCAGTGTTAAAACACAAATAGTAGGAATATTTGTAACAATTACACGATAACAGACACAATTCACAGAAAAAACTGTATTCAACAAAAAGAGAAAGAGCCCAAAAACGTGATAAAATGGGCTTTTTCTCATCTTGAAAAAATAAAATAAAAATTGTGTAAAAATGTGTTGACAATAGCACCCCTTTTTGTTAGAATAGCTTTTGTCGTCAGGTGAGCAACACAGACGACAAGACATAAGACACACATTCGGAGAGATATCGAAGTGGTCATAACGAGGCGGTCTTGAAAACCGTTTGTCCGAAAGGGCGCGTGGGTTCGAATCCCACTCTCTCCGCTAGGCATTCGTGCCGCCGATAATTATATAGATTATTAGAATCAACTATCTGGAGAAGTACCCAAGAGGTTGAAGGGACACCCCTGGAAAGGGTGCAGGTCGTTAATAGCGGCGCGAGGGTTCAAATCCCTCCTTCTCCGTTG
>JBNMJR010000076.1:0-10240 GCA_050873925.1 Acetatifactor sp. | reverse complement strand
TGCTTTGTTTCAAAATTTTGGGTGGAAACTCTGTTTGGATTTAAAACGCCAATTTGGGCGAAAAAAATACAAAAATATAAGATTTTGCTATGTAAAAAGTCGCTATTTTCGCTGAGCAGGCAAAATAAAGAAATTCTGTACAAAAATTCCTGATTTAGGAATTTTTTTGTACGGAATTCATTGTTTTTGGGCTATTTGCACCAAACTAACTCTCCATTTACCCTCAGCCAGTCTCTCCCCACCTCGCAAGGCAGAAACACCACCTTCACCCCGGCGGCCTCGGCTTCCGCCAGTGCAGTACCGAACTCCGGCTGCATTTCCACATAAGGACGGACCTCCGTCACTCCTTCCATCTGGATCACAAAGGCAACCACGCATTCATACCCGGCCTGTCTTGCCACGGCCAGTTCCCGCAGATGCTTCACCCCACGCTCCGTGGGTGCATCGGGGAAATAGCCAATGCCATCAATCTCCAGGGTGCAGCCTTTCACTTCCATGAGTATTTTGTGCTCTCCTTTTTCCAGATAGAAATCAATGCGGGAATTGCCGTAGGTGTACTCCGGTCTGACCACATCATACCCTTTCGTCTCCAGCCATTCCTTCACGACCTTGTTCGGGGCCTGACTGTCGATATTGATCCAGCCGATATGATCCTTATAGACCGCTACCAGATCATACCGGGTCTTCCTTGCGGGATTATCCGACTCTTCCAGACGTACCGCCGCCCCGGGGAGCAGCAGTTCTCTGCATCTTCCCGTGTTCTTCACATGTACGGTTTCTGCTTTTCCATTGATCTCCACATGTGCAATAAACCGGTTGGGACGGTCAATAAACTTCCCGTCCACGATTTTTCCATATTTCATACCAAATTTCCTATCCGCACTCGCCATTCCGCATGGACTTCACCAACAGCGGAACCTCAAACAACAGCATCACGATCCATCCGACCATATTGGCCCAGGCCAGACTGGCAAA
The DNA here is from genome assembly GCA_050873925.1 of Acetatifactor sp. Classification (GTDB taxonomy): domain Bacteria; phylum Bacillota; class Clostridia; order Lachnospirales; family Lachnospiraceae; genus Acetatifactor. The sequence continues at coordinate 9,265 of JBNMJR010000076.1, read as the reverse complement.
GTCCATATGCAGCATGCGGATCATTACAAATACTGCCACGACTCTGCCGAACATATTCATAAATGTGCTGTACAACGTCACTTTCAGATCGCCGATACCACGGAAAAATCCCTGAATGCCGTTGGTCAGTCCCGGCAGGATATACATCCAGGAGATCAGATGCAGGTAACTGATACCCAGAGATACCACCTGTGCATCCCCGTCCTCGGCAAACAATGTCATGATCTGTGGGGCCAGTCCCCAGATCACGACGAACAATCCGATAGAATAGACCAGTTCGATCAACAGGCCTGTCTGGAAGCCCTTCTTCATCCGCTCTTTATGCCCGGCTCCCTTGTTCTGCGCCAGAAAAGTCGTCATGGCATGTCCGATGTTCTGCTGTGGCGTATAGGCAAAATCATCCACACGGTTCACCGCGGTAAATGCCGCCATGACCGCCACGCCCTGGGTATTGACCACAGACTGAATGATCAGTTTGCCCAGCTGCAGACATACCTGCTGCATGGCACTGGTGCTGCCGTAGCTGACCGTCTTGCCAAGCAGACTTTTGTCGAACACCCACCATTTCTTTCCGAGACATAACAGCGGAATCTTTTTCTTAATGTAGATGCCGCACAACAGGCAGCAAAGTCCTTCACTGCACACTGTGGCAATGGCACTTCCCGCCACGCCCCATCGCAATACCACGACAAAGAACAGATCTCCGAAAATGTTCAGGAAGGCACTGGTCACCAGAAAATACAGCGGTGTCTTGCTGTCTCCCAGCGCCCGCATGGTGTTCGCCAGAAAATTGTACATAAACGTGAAGATCAGTCCCATGAAAATGATCCGAAGATACGCTGCCGCCTCCGGAATCGCTGTCTCCGGCACCCGGATCAGCCGAAGCACCGGTGTCGCCAGTATCAGCATTAGCAGTGAAAACACTACGGAAAATCCGCAACCGGCCAGCATCGTCGTGCTGATCTGTCTGGATAAAGTATCATAATCCTTTGCCCCGTACTGGGAACTCATCAACACACTGGCTCCCATACACATCCCGCTGATCAGCAGGATCGCGATATTCATAATAGGGGTGGAGGTGCCCACTGCCGCCAGTGCCTGTTCTCCCACATATTTTCCCACAATGACGGAGTCCGCCGCATTGTAGGTCAGCTGAAATAGATTACCCAGTACCAGAGGGATCGTAAAAGATACTAAGGGTAACAGTATCTTTCCCTGGGTCATGTCATGTTTCTCTATCGTACTCATTGCTTTATTGTCCTTTCGCTGTCATTTTCTCCGGTAGTTGTCTGTGTTGCTTTTTGAGGGGCTCATCCTCTTCTGCTTCCGCCATTGCTGCCGCTGACTGGATCTCACTCTCTACGCCTGCCACTGTATCCCCCGACCTTGCCTCATCCGGCGCCGCTTCCGGGATCTCCTGATCCGCAGTAATGCCATACGCCAGCTGTGGTGCTGCCGTATCCGCGCTGCCGGTACTGTCTGCCATTTTGGTGCTGCTCATTGTCATATACAATACTCCGGCTACCACGAAGCACAGGCAGGCTGCCGCAATGCTGGCCACATAACGCATCGGGAACTTATGCACTCTTCCCTTATTTTTACTTCCGCTCCGTTCACTTCGAAGCAACAGTTCCTCATCCACTCCGGCCATCGCCCGGAACAGTTTTTCTTCTTTTAAATCCTCATCTTTATTATTGTTCTTATTGCTCTCGCTCATATCCTTCATCACCGCTTTCGTCACCGTCTCTTTCTCCGTCTACAAGACGATTCCCTGTTGTTCCAGATACTTTTGCAGCTTTTTTCTGGTACGGAACAGCGATGTCTTCACGGTATTCAGATTCATACCGTAGCGCCCGGCGATCTCCGCATATTCCTCTACGAACCAGTACCTGCGCAGGAATATATTACACTCCTGTTCCGAAAGCGTATGCAGGAACGCATTGATACTCTGCTCCAGTTCCGCCGCTTCCACGGCTTCTTCCGTGTTATGCGCCGCCGGAATACACTCCGCCAGTTCATCCAGCGTCGTATCCACAATACCATTTCCGCGTTTCTGTGCATTTTTCGCCTTCCATCTATCAAACGACAAATTCCGTGTAATGGTTCCCAGAAACAGTTCCAGACGGTTCGGTTTTTTCGGCGGGACTGCATTCCATGCCCGCATCCAGGTGTCATTCAGACATTCTTCCGTGTCTTCTCTGTCATGCAGGATATGATAAGCAATACTGTAACAGTATTTTCCGTAGCTTTTTTGTGTTTCTGCGATGGCCTGCTCATTTCTCGCCCAGTACAGTTCCAATATCGCGGTATCTTCCACCGGCTGTCTCCTTTCCAGAAAGGGCACTGCCACAGTTTTTTCTGTAACAGTGCCCCTCTTCTTTTCTTTATTTGTTCTGTTCCATTCTATCCGAGCTGGAATTTCTTCGCATTTGCATTCAGCGCGTCAGCGATCACATTCAGCTGTGCGGTAGCCTGACGACATTCCTCCACAACCTCCGCCAGCTGATCCATGGTAGCTGCGGTCTCCTCGGTACTTGCCGCGTTGTTCTGGGAGATCTCGGTCAGTCCGTCGATCTTCTCTACCACATCGCTCTTATAGCTTTCAATATGATCCAGTTCACCGGAGATCACGTTGATCTCGCCAACTACCTTCTGAACTTCCTGATTCAGAGTGCTGAATACATTCAGTGTCGTACCCAGCTTCTCGTTCTGCTGATGGATCTCACCGACCACACCGTTCATGATCTCTACACTCTGGTTGGAATTGCTGATCAGGTTCTCTACAATACCCCGGATCTTGTCTGCGGATTCCTTGGACTGGTCTGCCAGACCACGGATCTCCTCAGCTACGACTGCAAAGCCCTTGCCCATCTCACCGGCTCTGGCCGCCTCAATGCTGGCATTTAAGGACAGCAGGTTGGTCTGGTTCGCAATACCGGCGATGATATCCGTCGCTGCCTGAATGGCCTGTGCGGATTCGTTGGTGATATTGGTCTGCTCCTGTACCTGATCCACAGATTTCTGCGTATGGGAGCTGATCTCCAACAGTTCCTTCAATGTACTGTCTACGGTAGCATTGCTTTCCTTCATGTTGGCAGCACTGCTGCTCAGCGCATTGACACTGTCGGCGGTACGGTTCAGGGCATTGCTCATATCGTTCATGCTCTCGCTTACCTTCTGGGTATCCGCTGCCTGCGTGGTTGCCCCCTGTGCGATTTCGGTTACCGCTGTATTGACGGAAGAAATAGACTGTCCGATACTGTCAAAATTGCTGGAAAACGTTCCGGTAAACTCATTCATATCCTTCATGGAATTATGGATATCTGTAATGATCCTGGAAAATCCGGTCACAACAGAATATACCGCTCTGGCGCTCTTACCTACCTCATCACTGCGGTTCAGCAACTTATCGGGAACCTTGAAATTCAGCTTACCTTCCGCGATCCGGTCCAGATTACCTACAACACCGAGCAGTGCCTTGGAGATCAGGCCTACCACGATGAAGGTGGAGACACAGAATATTGCCACAAGTATTAAAATTGCGATTGCTCTGCCCCTCACAATGCCACTGTAAAGGCTCTCTACATCCTTTACAGGAATGCACATGGTCAGAATACCTACCACGCTGCCGTCCGTATTCTTTAAAGGAGCCAGATATGCATAATAGCTTGTCTTACCAAACTTTACGGAATTGGAGAAATAGCTCTCTCCACTCAATACTTTGGAAGATACGTTCTCACTCAATGTGATGCTTTCTCCGGTCAGATTGGTCACTGCCAGGTCTTTGCCCCAGAACATTGCCACATCCACACCGGCATTCTGTTTCATTCCATCCAGTACCTGTTTATTCTCCGTAAGATTCAGCTCTCCCTTGTAGAGCACTCCGTTTTCATAACGGAAATCTCCGGGGGCCGAATTGGTCAGACTCATTTCCAGTGCATATTCCGTTGCGGACAGTTCATGTCTCATCATCTCGTCGGAAATTTTGTCACCGGCGGAATTCAATGCCAGAATTGCGATCACCGCAATTGCTGCCAAAGGAACCAGTACGATCGCCAGGATCTTGACGACCATATTTGCACCTTTCTTCCCTTTCAGATCATTCACCCCGCCTAATGCGGTCTCATTTTGTCCCTGTTTTACTTCTTCTGCCATGGATATAGCAACCTCCTTTGTACCCTTCTGTCAGCTCCGTACATATATAAAGAGATTATACCTCACTCCGGCCAAAAAAGCTATTCTTTTTCTGCAATCAGATCCTTGATCACTTCTCCTGCCAGGATCAGTCCGGCTACCGACGGCACAAAGGAAATACTGCCGGGAATAGCTCTTCTGTCCGTACATTTATGCTTGGTTCCGGGAGGGCAGACGCAGCCCGTCCGGCAACTGTTTTCCATATTTTCCAACGGCTTTACCTGGCTTTCCGTGGAATACACCACCTTCAGCTTCTTCACACCGCGCTTTTTCAGTTCTCTGCGCATGACCTTCGCCAGGGGACACATGGTGGTCTTATAGATGTCCGCCACATGGAACTGGGTGGGGTCTAATTTGTTGCCGGCACCCATACAGCTGATAACGGGAACTCCCGCCTCCCTGGCACGCATGATGATCTCCAGCTTGGCGGTCACGGTATCCACCGCATCCACCACATAATCATACTGGGTAAAATCAAACTGATCCGCCGTCTCCGGAAGATAAAAGCATTTGTGCACCGTTACCTGCGCCTCGGGATTGATGGAGTGCACACGCTCCTCCATGACATCCACCTTATATTTGCCGATAGTCTTTCTCGTGGCGATGATCTGACGATTGATATTCGTCAGACATACCTTATCATCGTCGATCAAATCGAAGGCTCCGACACCGCTGCGGGCCAGAGCCTCCACCACATAACCACCGACACCGCCGATGCCGAATACAGCAACTCTTGCACGATACAGTCGCTGCATGGCCTCCTTGCCTATCAATAATTCTGTTCTGGAAAATTCATTTAACATAATTCACTGTTCCTACCAATCTACTGGGAATACTCTCGGAAGAGTATACCACATCTTTACAGATTGTCATAGAGTCCCTGAATAAAATTTTTCACCTGCACGTTATTTTCCGGTGTAGTGTCCTCCAGAGTGGCATGGATAAAGGGCTTGCGCTCCTTCATAAATTTCAATACGGAGGTATAATCCATCTGTCCCAGACCGCAGCCTACGGATCTTAATTTCCCGTCCTCGGGAATAAAGTCTTTCAGATGTACCATTGCCACATCCTCACCCAGCAGATCAATAGCTTCGTCCACAATAGCCACCTGATCCTTGTAATTGCAATAATCCAGCAGATTTACCGGATCCAGAATGATCTGAAGGTTGGGAGAATTGATCTCATCCAGTACTCTTCTGGCTCTGGCGGGATTGTACACAATGTGCTTCCATACCGGCTCGATGGCCATGACTACGCCCATCTGCTCGGCATATTTTACCACAGGACGTAAGTTGGTGATAAAGGTCTGTAATGCCTCTTCTCCGTGGCATTCCGGCACTGCGGTATAGGTCTCGTTGGGTGCACCGGTCTCGGTTCCCACAACGCCACAGCCCAGCCAGGAGGCAAAACGGATATGTGCCATATAGCGGTGAGTGATCTTCGCAAGTTGTTCCGGATTGGGATTTGCCAGATTCAGGTAACATCCCAGTACCGCCACATCCACCTGGTTTTTCGCAAAGACATTTTTCATGTACATGGCAAGTCCCGGGGTCAGCGCCTCATCCGTGGTGGGGAACTCGCTGATCACCTTACCAGGAGCCAGATGTCCACAGGCAAAGCCAAGCTCATGTACGTTGGCAATGCGCTCCTCAAAAGGGAGCTTTTTTGTATCATGTAAACGGATTCCTAACTGCATATTTTCCTCCATTCCGTAGTCACAATCTCTACTATCTGTTCTTAGCGGCGGATCAGTTCGTCCACACCTTCCAGTTCATAAGCCTCGCCGATCTGTCCCTCGATCTTCACGTTGTCCAGAGTCAGTTTGGCAACATTTCTGGCAAACATGCCGCGCCTGCTGCTCTTCTCCACACCATCGGACATGGCGGGAACGTCGCACTTGGCATCCTCAGCGTAGCTGATGGAAATGTCCTTCATGTAGATTTCCTCGATCTTCTGCTCGGGAAGTCCGTCGAAGAACGCTGCTGCCACATGGCAGTTGGTGCATTCCATGTTTTCAAATACCATCTTTTTCACCTGCGGGGTTCTGTCATCCACAGGGTAGGCATCTCTGGACTGTACATACGTGGTCTTGCCGTCGGGATCGCAGAAATAGAAGCAGTTGACCACCAGCGGTGTCATCACGTGGTCCAGGGTCAGATTGCGGAAAATGATATTGCTTAAAATCGCATCCTTACCTCTGCCGCGGCGAGTCTTGATACGAAGACCTCTGTCCGTATGGCGGAAAATACAGTCTTCCACCGTCAGATTTACGACGCCGCCTGCCATCTCACTACCCAGTGTTACGGCACCGTGGCCGTTCTCCATGAGACACTGGCGGATGTGAATGTTCTCGGACGGAGTCTTGTGCTTTTTGCCCATGTAGATCTTACCGCTCTTGACTGCAATACAGTCGTCTCCCAGGGAGAAACGTACCCCCAGGATCTCCACGTTTTTACAGGATTCCGGATCCAGTCCGTCGGTGTTGGGGGAATCGCTGGGATTCTGCACGGTCACACCGATGAATTTCAGATCGATGCTGAAATAAGGATGTAAGGTCCAGGAAGGGGAATTACAGAAAGTTACCCCCTGCAAAGTCACATTCTTACATCCGCTGATAAAGAACAGGCGGGGGCGGAACGCGATGTTCATGACCTTCGGGTCCTTCCACCAGTTTTCCTTAGAAGCATTGCCGTTGATCCTGCCCTGTCCGTAGATCACCACGTCCTCTGCACCGATACCGCAGATAATGCCGGAGAACATGGGTAAGGGATTGCCTTCCCAGGTACCCAGATTGTACTCGTCGGTCTCGTCATAGCTCTGCAGCATACCGGGGAAAACAGGGAATTTCTCTCTGTCGGTAAATGCCTTAAGTTCTGCACCCTCTGCCAGTTCGATTCGGATATGGCTCTTTAAAAACAGGCTGGTGATACGATAGGTTCCTGCCGGAAAATACACTCTGCTGTTCACCGGACATGCCATAATGGCAGCCTGGATAAAGTGGGTATCGTCATGCTCGCCGTCACCTTTGGCACCGAATCTGGTCACATCCAGGGTCACGTATTCATAATCCGTCTTGAAAGATACCTCGCCCTGCTTCTCTCCGTTCACATAGGCTTCCACCACATATTTCTGATCCGGCTTCAGGTCAAACAGGGAAGTGATGGTCTTCTCTGTGGTCAATGTCTTCTCACCGTTTACCCGCAGTTCCACGGGCTGTTTTGTAAAATATCTGCCGCCGTCCGCGATCTCAATGGTCGCACTGCGGGCAGTATGCATAATATGTCTGATTTCCATGCGCTGTTTCCTCTCGTTTTTAATCTACTGACCATTCAGAGACACATTCGCAAAACCGCTCTTGCAGAGCTCACTTTTTGCTCATGTGGTTACTTCGTCATATAAATATCGCAAAATCTTCTTACGAATGCAAGCATTCGACAAATATTTTGCAATATTTACATGTCTCTGAATAGTCAGCACATCTGATATTTTTCCGCTAACAGTAAATACTCTGCGCAGGCCTTCTGTACGGCATCGCAGAATACCTTTTTGGATGCGTCATTCATGGCAAACTTATCTTCTTTTGCATCATAGTACTGTTCCAGCATACGTTTTACCGCGCTGCGGAAATCATCCAGAAGTTCTCTGTAATTCTCATAGATCTCCGGGCTGATCTGCTCTACGGTATGAAGCAGTGCCGCCGTATAAGCCGCTCCGTTCTCTGCGGTAAATTCGCTTTCCGCATGTTTTTTCAGCGCACGCATCTGTGCCATGATATCCGGATAGCCCTCTTTTTTATTCTCTGTGGTCTCATAGGCCGCATAGGCGGGATACACCAGATCCGCCGCCTGATAAATATTGCCCAGACCTGCGCTCTGCTGTACGGCCACCAGGTCGAAAATGCCCTCCTCCGTGCGGGGAAGTGCCTTGATTTCCTGAATTGTCATAGTTCCTCCTATATAACAAAGGCGTTCTCCTGCCCGTTTATTGTAACAAAAGAACGCCGTTTTGTGTATGATCTTTTACAGAGTTACACCCTGTTTGAAAATAGCCATATCATGGAAGCCTGCTGCTTCGCTGCATACCTGTTTGCCGGAAGCGGTCTCCACTACCAGATCAAACAGAGCCTTGGTCTCCTCTTCCATGGTCTTATCCTCTACCAGCACGCCGGCATTGAAATCGATCCAGTTGGACTTCTTGCCTGCCAGACGGGAATTGGTAGCGATCTTCATGGTAGGAACCGGAGATGCGAAAGGAGTTCCTCGTCCTGTGGTAAACAGTACGATATGTGCTCCTGCGGCTGCCAGTGCGGTAGCTGCTACCAGATCGTTGCCCGGTGCGGACAGAAGGTTCAGTCCCGGAGTCTTCACGGTATCGCCATACTGCAATACGCCCTTGACCAGAGCACTTCCGGACTTCTGGGTACATCCCAGAGACTTGTCCTCCAGAGTGGAGATACCGCCCTTTTTGTTGCCCGGAGAAGGATTCTCGTAAATGGTCTGATTGTGACTCTTGAAGTAGTTCTTGAAGTCATTGATCAGATCTACGGTCTGGTGGAACAGTTCCTCGTTGGCACAACGGTTCATCAGAATGGTCTCTGCACCGAACATCTCGGGAACCTCGGTCAGGATGGTGGTACCACCCTTGGAGATCAGCAGATCGGAGAAACGTCCTACCAGAGGGTTGGCGGTAATACCGGACAGTCCGTCACTGCCGCCACACTTCATGCCGATCACCAGCTTGCTTACGCTGATGGGCTCTCTCTCGAATTTGGAAGCGTAATCGATCAGACCTTTGATCACCTCTACGGAGTCTGCGATCTCATCCTCGTGCTCCTGACATACCAGGAATTTCACACGGTTCTCATCATAATCGCCGATGTAAGGCTTTAATACATCAATGTTGCTGTTCTCACAGCCCAGTCCCAGTACCAGGACACCGCCTGCATTGGGATGATTGATCAGGTCTGCCAGGATCTTACGGGTATGCTCCTGGTCGTCACCCATCTGGGAACAACCGTAAGGATGAGGGAATGCGATAACCTCTTCCACACTGCCCTTAACGAATGCATTGG
>JBNMJR010000075.1:0-10316 GCA_050873925.1 Acetatifactor sp. | reverse complement strand
TGTACGGTATGCGGTAGCATGTTTGCTCAGGTCATCATACACCACCAGTACGTCTTCTCCGTTCTCCATCCACTCCTCCCCGATCGCACAACCGGAATAAGGAGCGATATACTGCAGGGGAGCCAGGTCACTTGCCGTGGATACCACAACGGTGGTATAAGCCATGGCACCGAACTCCTCCAGTGTTTTTACGATATTTGCCACGGTAGATGCTTTCTGACCGATAGCTACATAAATACATTTTACATTCTGACCCTTCTGGTTGATGATCGTATCGATCGCAATGGCGGTCTTACCGGTCTGACGGTCACCGATGATCAGCTCACGCTGACCTCTTCCGATGGGAACCATGGAGTCGATTGCCTTGATACCTGTCTGGAGCGGCGTGTCTACGCTCTTACGAGTGATAACACCACTTGCCACACGCTCAATCTTACGGAATTTATCAGTCTGTACGGGGCCTTTTCCATCGATAGGCTGTCCCAGGGAGTTCACTACTCTTCCGAGCAGGGCATCTCCTACAGGCACCTCTACCACTCGTCCGGTGGTCTTGACGATATCGCCCTCTTCGATATTGCTGGCACTGCCTAACAATACGACACCGACATTATCTTCTTCCAGATTCAGCACCATGCCATATACATCGCCGGGGAACTGTAACAGCTCACCCTGCATGGCATTTTCCAGTCCATGTACACGAGCGATACCATCCGCTACCTGGATGACGGTTCCGACATCGGAGACATCCAGCTGGGAAGAATATCTTTCGATCTGTTCCTTAATGACGGAACTTATTTCTTCTGGTCTTAAATTCATGGATCTGTCGCACCTTTCTTTCAGCCGGTCATCCCAGCTGAATATTTAATAATTGTTTCTTCATATCTTCCAGTTTGGTCCGGATACTGCTGTCCACTACCCGGTCACCCACCCGGATCACCATTCCGCCGATCAGCGTCGGATCCACATGGTAATACACGTCAAAGGACTGATAAGAAGTCGTAGCCAGCAGCTTATTTTTCACTGCCTGCTTCTGTGCCTCCGTCAGCTCCACTGCGGTATCCACATATGCGGTTCCCATCTTTTCAGATTCTCTGACCAGTTCGGTAAAATAAGCAAAGATTGCCTTCAACGAGCCGTAACGTTCCTTGGTCACCACGATCTTCAGAAACTCTGTCAGATCGTCACTGACTCTGCCACGGAAGACCTGTTCCACCATGGAGAGTTTTTCCTGTTTGGGGATTCCGGGATGTTTCATCAGCTTGTCAAATTCCGGATTGTCTTCCAGGATTTTTTTAAGCTGTGCGGTCTCATTCATCAGCTGGATCGCATTTCCATGGTCGACTGCCGCTTCGAAAAGGGCTTCTCCATAGACTTTGGAAACTAATTTTGCCATGTATCCTCACCCATTTCCTTCAGCGTCTCTTCGATCAGGCTGCTCTGTCTGGTGGTGTCTATGGAAGCGCCTACCAGCTTACCTGCCATGACAGATGCCACGGATACGATCTCCTGTTTGATCTCGTCGGACATTTTCTGCTTTTCCAGTCTGGCTTCTTCCTGTGCTCTCGCCAGGATTCTGGCTGCCTCTTCCTTGGCCTGCGCGACGATGCGCTCCTCATTCTGAAGAGCCCGTCTTCTGGCATCACTTAAGATGTCCTCTGCCTCTTTGTCGATGTCCTTCAGCTTCGCCTCATACTGTGCCTTCAGTTCTGCAGCCTTTTCCTGATTGTCCTTTGCCTCTTCCAGTTCTCCCCTGATCTTCTCTTTACGATCATTTAAGAACTTTCTGGCCGGATTGAACAGAAAATAGCTGAGTGCCAGGAACAATACGAAGATGGCAATGATCATCAGGCAGGAGTCTGCCAGCAGCTGCCAGTCCAGGTCAAACAGTCTTGACATGGTCTCGCCTTCTGTTAATAGTATCATTTTCATCCGCATTCCTTTCGTTTAATCAGGGAAGTAAGGGCTTTACGAACAGCAGCAGCATAGCGATCAACAGACCGTACAGACCGGTGGTCTCGGCAACTGCCTGTCCCAATAACATGGTAGAAGTGATCTCGGACTTTGCTCCGGGATTACGTCCTACTGCTGCAGCAGCATGTCCTGCTGCGATACCCTGTCCTACACCGGGTCCGATACCGGCGATAACTGCCAGGCCCGCACCGATTGCAGAACAACCTAAGATAAAGTTTTCATTGAAATCCATAGTAAATCCTCCTATTATTGAGATTCTTGTCAGAATCTTTCTTGCATAGTTACATAAAGCACTGTGGCTTTAGGCGTCTCCTCTTGCATTTGCAATGTAAGTCATGGTCAGCATACAGAATACGTATGTCTGGATGGCTCCGGAGAACAGGTCAAAGTATACATGCAGTGCTGCGGGCCACGCTGTAGCGATCACACCCAGCAGTCCGTAGATCAGTGCCATCATTACCGTTCCGGACAATACGTTTGCGAACAGACGTAATGAAAGGGAAATCGGTACTGCGATCTCACTGATCAGGTTGATAGGCAGCCAGATCGGCAGCCAGGGCGGCAGCGGGGAACACATGCCTTCCCAGATCTCCTTGGGCTTCTGATATTTGAACTGATTGTAATGGATCAGTATGAAGGTCAGAACACCAAGGGGCAATGTCACACCATAGTCCGCTGTGGGGGGACGCAGGCCTAACAGACCGGAAATATTGCTCACCAGAATGAAGATGAAGATCGTTCCGATGTAGTTATAGAATTTCGGTGCTGCCTTGCCCATGGGGGTATCCACCATGGCATCCAGCTTCTCCACGATCAGCTCCACCACATTCTGAAAGCCTTCCGGCACTTCTCTGGCTTTAGCCATACAACGATTGGCGGCAATGGCAAAACCAATGATAAGCAACATGACGATCAGCACACACACATGTGTGGTCGTTATCCATACCTCATGGCCGAAAAAGGAATACTTAAACACGCCATGTATCATAAAATCGATATTGTCGGCACCGGATAACAGAATTCCATGTTCCATTGTTTCACCTCCTTATTGTTTATTCTGTTGCTCCTCTGTCACTTCTCCGTCCTGCGGTACTTCTTCCTGAGTCTGCGGGACATTTTCACCTTCCGCAGTCTCCTCCGGCATCGCCTGGGGTATCGGATCCGTTTCGTGGAACAGTTTATTGCATAATTTATGGGTAAGCGGCTGTAGAAATGCCGTTACTTTCATACATATAACATAGGTGAAAAAGAAAATCAGAGGGTTCATTACTCCGGTCTTCATCATCACCAGCAGGAAAAAGATCAGCATGACATATCGTAAGACATAGGCACGGATGATCATTTTCGTGGCGGTCTTCTCGGGCTGGTCCAGTGCCCGGTCCAGGGAGCGGTACATATGATATGTGCAAGCCAGTGCCAGCACGACACCAAACCACAGGCTTTTGGCATACAGCACTTCGTCTTTTACGATAAATGCCCCTATGATCTGCGCCGACATTCCCAGGAACAGGATCCCAAGATCCATCTCCAGAACCGTTCTATTTATCTTTTTTAGTGTGTTTATCATCGCTGTCTTCATAAATTGTCCTGGCCATCCGGTATACATTCTGCCCTCCGGCCACAGCTCCCATACAGAAAAGCAGGATCATCCAGAAGTTTGTTCCGAAATGTTTGTCCAGCCAGATGCCGGCTGCGGACATCAGGCAGATCGGTACCAACATATTGATGCCAAATTGCATGATCAGTGTGACCGCCCGAAACACCTGTCTGTCATAGGGTTTCTTTTTTCTTGACACTGTGTCCTCCCGTGTTGATTTCTGCTCTCAGCATTTATTTTTGTATATTTTTAAAAATATTTTCCCACTGCAGGGCAAACCTATAGTCATTATAACGAAATCTTAACATGATGTCCAGTAAAATCCCCCTGTCCAAATGGTAAAAAATCTATAAAATCCTGTCAAAAAAAGATTGACTTGAAATCTCCCCGGAAGTACTATTTGAATAACTATTCAGTGGCTTTACACTCTTACAGAAAGAAGGATTACGCGAATGCAGACTACAGACATCAAAAGACAGCTGCGGATCCGTACCGCCACCCCGGAGGATGCCGCAAAGCTGGCGGCCATTTATGCCCCTTATGTGGAAAATACCCCTATTACCTTTGAGTACGTCGTTCCCTCCGCAGAAGAATTTGCGGATCGGATCCGTCACACCCTCACCCGTTATCCGTATCTGGTGGCAGAGCTGGACGGGGAGCCGGTGGGCTATGCTTACGCTTCCGCATTTAAAGGCCGCGCCGCTTACGACTGGTCGGTAGAAACTTCCATCTATGTCAGCCGGGATCTTCGAAGCAGCGGTGTGGGCAGTCTGTTATACGAAAAGCTGGAGAAATACCTGACCGCACAGCATATCTGCAACGTCTGTGCCTGCATCACTTACCCCAACTCTCCCAGTATTGCCTTCCATGAAAAGCATGGCTACGAGACCGTGGCTCATTTTCACGCTTCCGGTTACAAGCAGGATGCATGGCATGACATGATCTGGATGGAGAAGACGCTGTGTCCTCACACGATCCCTCCGAAGCCTTTTATCCCGTTCCCGGAACTGTGACCGCTGCAAAATACACCCGCACAAAGGAGAAACTCTATGAGCAATGAACTTCAGATCTACCGTAAGCGTCTGATCCCGGAAGAATGTATTTTATTAAAGGATGATATTATCATCAAGCAGACCGAAGATCATATTCTGACCAAATGGAAAACGCTGAATCCCAAGACCACGTTTTCCCACGGCTGTTCCTGTTATTATCTGAAAGACGGATTCAAGATCAGCAAGTTCTACCGCCATGACGGTTCTCTGTTGTACTGGTACTGTGATATCGTGGAATATACTTATCAGCCGGAAAATAATTCTCTGATCGTCACGGATCTACTGGCTGATATTATCCTCTATCCCGACGGCAGAATGCACGTCGTGGATCTGGACGAACTGGCCGAGGCTCTGGAAAAAGGACTGATCACCCAGGCTCAGATGAGTGCCTGCCTGCGCCAGCTGAACAACCTGATCACCATCATTTACCGGGACAAGTTCGATCGGTTGCAAAGTCCGTTAGAGAAGAGCGGGCTGTAGTTGCCCCAGGTTAGAACTATTCAGAGTAACACATTCGCAAAACCGCACTTGCAGTGCTTACTTTTTGCTCATGTGTTTACTTCGTAAAATAAACGAGAGCATAGGCTCTTACGAACACAAGTGTTCGTCGAGCTTCTGCTCTCATTTACTTTACTCTGAATAGTTTAACAGGTTTCCGATGCAGTGTCCCAGAACCGTGAGCAGGGTAATATCTTCATCAGACCATTTGCGATTGCGGTTAAACACTTCATAATTGACCATTGCATACGGAACTCCTTCTTTTCTGGACAAACATTGAAGGGCAGCTCCTATCTCCTGCTTCTGTGTCACAGCATAAGCGGCCGGATTCTGCGAACGCAGTTTTACCATATTGGATTCTATAAAAATATCATCCTCTCCAAACAATGACAGATATTTTTCATCTTCAAATCCCGGACGGCCGTCCGGTGCTTCCGCTATATAATTACCGTTTCTGCAGACAAGTTTATTTCCTCTGTCCGAAAAGATCGTGATGCCATCCAGATCAAACAGGCTGCGGACCTGTTGTAATTTTTCAGGGTTTTCTACAATAAACCCTACCCCTTCCCGGCACATTCCGGTAATCATCTCTGTGACCGCTTCCCGTTTTTTCTCCTTGGATACCGCATAAGCCATAGCCATGTTCTGCATATCGTCGGATTCCAGCTTGCCGTGCAGTCTTTCTTCATAGATGATATGGCGGTTCTTTCCTTTTTCCTTGGCCAGATAAAGTGCCTTATCCGCCTTGCGCATCAGTTCCTCGTATTCACTTCCGTCCACCGGATACTCCGATACGCCGATAGAAGCTGTCACATGAATCTTCGGATCAAAAGCCAGTGCAAATTCCTTCGCAATGGTCTTAAGCAGCGTCTTGAGTCGGTCTCTGGTCTCCACCTTTTCCAGAAGGATCACATACTCGTCTCCTCCGAATCGTCCGATCACGCCCCGCTGTCCCACCAGCACCTGCATGATCTCTGCCGCTCTGCGAATGACCTGATCGCCGAAAATATGCCCGTAAGTATCATTGATGTGCTTGAAATCATCAATGTCAATGATCACCAGCCATCTGGTGCTGTGATCCTTACGGTTCAACTGCTCAATGGTATATTCCGTCCATGCCCGCTTATTCAGCAGACCGGTCCCGGCATCCCTGGCAGCGGGAGTCAGATAATAGGCTTCCTTCTCCCGGTTTCTGTCCGGAGTTATGATACCCGCCACCATATCGCGCTTCTTCGGGATCCGGGCACCTTTCACCTTCCATATTCCCTTGTCCTCCTGTCCGCTGACGAATTCCATTTCAAAGAAATCGTCCCCATTACGCAGATGCGCACAGAAAGTCCGCAGCTGGTCTTCCAGTCTGGCAATGTCGCTACCCTCATGTGCCTGCTCCACGTTTTGGATCAACTCATTCATGGGGCCTTCAAACTGGTTCATTGCCCGCTCATTGACATATTTATAGACCGAAATACTGTCCTGTTCGATCAGATATTCAAAAAAATAAACATCTTCCAATGTCATAAAATGACGGTACTTCAGAATGCTCTGCTCCAGTCGTAAATTTCGTCCTTCCAGATCGTGAATATCAGAAATGGTAATCTGATACAGCGGAATTCCGTTCTCCGTCTGTTCACTCATTTCCAACCGCAGATACACATTCCGTACACTGTCCTTCAGATTGTGAAGTACCGTGATCAGTTCCAGAGGCCGGAACGGATCTGCCTCCACTGCTTTTTTCAACAGCTCCCCGTCTTCCGGCAAAATCAGTTCGCTTATCGGCCGGAAAGAATTCTCCCCTACGAATTCATAGAAAAATTCCGACGCCTTGGCCACTACCAGATTCTGCCTTACGAAGACCTTCCAGTCCATGATTCTGTTTGCATAACCCTTTTGTTCTACGCTGTTGATTCTCATAGATTTTCACTTTCGTTTAGTAAAATACATGCCCGCCGATATTGATACCTGTCAGTCCCTCCACCGGTGTGCGGAAATATACACAGTTTCCTACATTAGTCACACCGGACATAGCCTCGTCTGCTGCCTGATAGCAGCGGCTGGTGGCTTTATTGGTGGCCAATGCCAGTTCCAGACGCCCGCTGGCCACCGGTGAGAACTGTTTATTCTGGTAGATTACACCCACCACCGTGTTCGGATAGATGGAGCTTCTGACACGGTTGATGACCACACTGGCTACCGCCAGCTGGCCGTCATAGGGTTCTCCGCCCGCCTCACAATAGATCAGGTTCGCCAGCAGATAACGGTCTCCCTCTTCAAAGGAGATATCCGAAATATCCCGCCAGGTTGCATTTGCTGCTTTCTGGGACATGGCAATCTCTTCTGCCAGCTTTTTCCGGAGAGTTTCCAGATTTTCTTCTTTTTGTTTGATCTCCTGTTCATATGCCAGAGCTCTCTGCTCTGCTTCCGAAATATCTCCGGCATATTTTGCGATGTTGTTGGATGTCTGGCTGATCAGACCGGACACCTTGCTTTTCTCGGCTTCCGCCGCCACCTTAAGACTGTCCAGTTCCGTTTTCTCCGCCTGCAGTCTCGCTTCTTCCTCTTCAATCAGCTTGCGGTTCTCCTCGAATTCCTTCAGCTTTTTCTGGTCATAAGCCGCGATCCGCTCAAAAAAGTCCGCGGCATTCAGCAGTTTGTCAAAGCTCTGGGCATTCAGCAGTGCATTGATATAACTGGTCTCATTCCGCTCGTACATATCCCGTACCCGGATCACCATGCACTCATATTGCCATTCCTCCGTAGCCCTTGCCTCTTCCAGACTGGCCTGGGTATCCGCAATCTCCTGCTCCTTATCTGCGATCTGCTGTTCCAGATCTGACAGATTGTTGCTGACCTCCGTCAACTGACCGTTCAGATTATTCAGTTGTCCCTTGAGGGAATTCTGTTCTCCCTTCAGGTTCTCCAGATTATCATTTTCCTCATTCAGCTGGTTCTGCAGGTTGTTTTTCTCTTCCTGCTCCTTCTGGATCTGCTGCCAGGTACTGCTGGTAGCTTCCACTTTGATATCTTCTGAAGAAAAGGCTCCTGCAAGGATCACTGCTGCAAGCAGCACAGCTGTCTTCTGTAGGCGCTTCAACCGTTTTACTCCTTTTATCTGTCACTCAGACCTCGATGCGTATCACGCGTCCCGTCTTTCGGTACTGCACATACTCCACTCCCGCCGCGTCAAACATTCGCTTGGCTGCCCGGTTGGACGGAGTTCCTTCATACTTATCGCTGTCATATACTACCGTGCGGATCCCCGCCTGAATGATGGCTTTCGCACATTCATTGCAGGGGAAAAGAGAGACATACAGTTTTGTCCCCTCCAGAGACCCGCCGCGATAATTCAAAATAGCATTCAGTTCACTATGCGTTACAAAGGGATACTTTGTCAGATTCCTATCCTTGTCGTTCTCCCTCTCCCATGGGAACTCATCATCGGAACAGCCCTTGGGGAAGCCATTGTATCCCATGGACAGGATCTTATTGTCCGGGCTGACAATGCAGGCTCCCACCTGGGTATTCGGATCCTTGGACCGCATTCCCGACAGGTGGGCCACCCCCATAAAATATTCATCCCAGCTGATATAATCGCTGCGTTTGGCACTCATGGGTGTCTCCTTTATTTGGTACCGAAAATACGGTCTCCTGCATCTCCCAGTCCGGGAACAATGTATCCATGATCATTCAGCTTCTGATCCAGTGCTCCGATATAGATATCCACATCCGGATGTGCTTCCTGCATAGCCTTTACACCTTCGGGTGCTGCAATGATGCACAGCAGACGGATGCTCTTGCAGCCCTTGTCCTTCAGCAGCTGGATGGCTGCGATGGAAGAACCGCCGGTAGCCAGCATGGGATCTACTACGAATACTTCACGCTCTGCGCAGTCTGCAGGAAGCTTACAGTAATATTCTACGGGCTTTAAGGTCTCGGGATCACGATACAGACCGATATGTCCTACTTTCGCAGCGGGGATCAGGGATAACATACCGTCTACCATACCCAGACCTGCACGCAGGATGGGCACCAGTGCCAGCTTTTTACCCTTTAACTGCTTCACGGTGGTCTTGCAGATAGGGGTCTCGATCTCTACTTCTTCCAGAGGCAGGTCTTTGGTTGCTTCATAACCGATCAGCATTGCGATCTCACTGATGTTCTGTCTGAAATCCTTGGTACCGGTCTCCTTTCTGCGGATGATTCCGATCTTCTGCTCGATTAAGGGATGATCCATAACTACTACTTTTGACATATTGTTGTCCTCCTGTGTTTTGTATTTGTTATAATGATATTTCGTTGTTGTTCGTGTCTGTGTAATGCCTTAGACCTCTTCGATCAGGCTGATTCTGCGGCTGTGTCTCTCTTCTCCGGAAAAAGGTGTGTTAAGGAAAGTCTCCACGATCTCCAAAGCCAGGTTCTCACCGACGATGCCCGCGCCCATTGCCAGCATGTTGGCATCATTGTGCAATCTGGTCATCTTTGCCGACAGGGAATCGGAGCAGAGTGCACAGCGGATTCCCTTTACTTTGTTGGCAGAAATGCTGATACCGATGCCGGTGGTGCAGATCACGATACCCTTCTCGCAGGTACCGTCTGCCACAGCCTTTGCCGCAGCATGTCCGAACACGGGGTAATCGCAGCTTGCTTTGCTGTCACATCCCATATCCTGATAAGGAATGTTCTTCTCCTCTAAATATTTCTTTACTCTTTCCTTCAGATCATATCCGCCATGATCACTTGCGATAGCTATCATTTTCCTTCTCCTCGTATTTTCTGTTTAAAGTTTTACTACTTTATGACCTGCTGCCTTTAACAGCCGGTTCATAATGGCCTGTCCGAAACCTTCCGTGGAAAATCCCTCGGAATAGATCTTCGTCACACCTTCATCATCGAATTCCCGCAGAATGGTATACAGATGTCTGGCGATGCTGTCCTCATCCTTACGGCTGCCGACGCTTTTCACCACATCCGCCGTGTAACCGGACAGCATTTCTTCGGTTCCGATGATGCCGGTCTTCTCTCCTGCGGCGTGATCTGCTGCCGCAGCCCTGTTGATATACTCCCTTACCTGCTCCGGGGTTCCCTCTACGATGGTGAGTTCTCCTTTGGGTGCGTAATGTCTGTATTTCATTCCGGGAGCCTTGGGTGCCTGTCCGCTGTCTGCCCGCAGGATCGTAGTATCCGTGTCCACCGTTCCCAGT
>JBNMJR010000074.1:0-10381 GCA_050873925.1 Acetatifactor sp. | reverse complement strand
TACCAGGATCAGACACAGCCCCGGAATCCGCTTCGTTCCCCCGAAGAACCATACCGGAGCAGCTACTATTGCCGTAAGGATCAGCTCCGTGGCGATCATGCGCTTCACACGGGGGGTATATACCAGTTTTTTCTTGGTATTCATCCGCTTCATGGCGCGGTATACCACGAAGATCAGAAGCAGTACCGGATATTCAAAAATTTCCAGAGCCGGATACGGGAACACACAGGTCACTGCCCCAAGTACCAGCCCAAAATACAGGATCCACTGGAGTCTTGCATTCTTTTTCAGCCAGTGGAGATGTTCTTTATTCTTATAGCCGTTCAGCTGGAACATATGCATATTGTAACGCATCGTGTAAAAATACGCAGGAACAGCCAGCGCGATTGCCACAAGTGCACGTATGATCATTTCAGATAAGCCTCCATAATTCCACGGAACTGTGCCGGTTTCTCCAGGAAAGAGAAATGTCCGGTTCCCGGTATCACTGCCAGTCCGCAGTTCGGAATCTTCTCTTCCATAATATGTGCATCTCCGATAGGAGTTGCGGTATCTTTATCGCCCCAGATCAGCAGTACTTCCTGCCGGATCTTCGGAAGCAGTTCCGTCAGATCCTCATTGACCGCTTTCACCATGCATTGCCGCATCATAGGTGTCGCATTACGATAATCCGCAGATCCCTGTCTGCTTCTCCAGTCATCGATCACTTCCGGGAACATGGCATAAATCAGCTTCATGTTCAGGATCTTTTTTAACATCTTGTACTTGCGGATTTTCCACTTCTGTGCCGCGGATTTCTTCGGCAGGATGCCGGCACTGTCGATCAGAATGATATTCGTGATCTCAAAGGGCAGGCTCTCTCTGGCCGCCAGCTTGATGATCACACGACCACCGTAGGAATGACCGATCAGGGTCGCCTGCTTCACCTGCATGGCTTCCATGAATTTGCAGAAAAAGTCCGCAAATCCATCCACATCCCAGGCTTCTTTCGGTTCATCACTGCCACCAAACCCCGGAAAATCAAACTGGATCACACGGTATTTTTCGTTAATGGCATTTGCTACCGAATCGTATACCCCCAGATCGGTACCCCAGCCCTGCAGGATCACAGCTGTCTTATCGCCGGTACCTGTTATTTTTACACATATATTATATCCGTCTACTTCTATATTCATTGAAAACCTCAATTCAAGTTACACTGTTACAAATCTTCATTATAAGCGGAAAGTTTCACAATATCAACCAAAAACGGTAAAAAGCATTTCCCGAAGCTTTCCGACATCCACCGGCTTGGATAAATGACCATTCATGCCGCTGGCCAGGGATCTCTTCACATCCTCGTCAAAGGCATTGGCACTCATGGCGATAATAGGAATGGTCCGACAATCCTCCCTGTCCATTTTCCGGATTTTGCCGGTAGCCTCCAGGCCATCCATCACCGGCATCATAATATCCATCAGGATCAGATCATAATACCCTTCCGGAACTTCCTTCATGCGCCGCACGGCCTCTTCACCATTGTATGCACCCTCCACAGTCATATTACAATCTTGCAAAAGTGCCTGCGCGATCTCCATGTTCAGTTCATTGTCTTCCACCACCAGCACACGTTTTCCGCCAAAGTCCGCCTTGCTCTCCCCGCTTCGCTCTGTGGTCTTCTCATCCTCCAGCCATTTCAGCCGGATCGTAAAGCTGAAAGTACTGCCATGCTGTGGCTCACTGTCCAGACAGATATCCGCATCCATCATATGTACCAGCCGGTTACTGATGGCCAGCCCCAGACCGGTGCCCTGGCTTCTGGCATTGCGGGACTGATCCGCCTGCTCGAACTGCCGGAAGATCATCTGCTGTTTTTCCTTCGGAATTCCGATGCCTTCATCCCTGACTGCAAACATAAGATCCGAAAACTCTTCATCCACGCAGGTTTCCTTCACCGTCAGCCATACCCGTCCCCCGGGATTGGAATATTTGATGGCATTGCTCAGAAGATTGACCAATACCTGATTGATCCGCAGTTCATCACACAGGAAACTGTGATGCTGTAATTCGATCTCCGGAAGGAAACGCAGATCCCTCTCTGCGATCTTGGCTTCCAGCAGAGGTTCCAGGCCCTGCAGCACCCGATACAGATTGCTGCGTTCCAGTACCAGACGCATCTTGCCACTTTCGATCTTGGACATATCCAGAATATCATTCAACAGTCCCAACAGGTAATTGGATGACCGGCGGATTTTCTGCAGACAATCCACTCTGCGTTCCTCCGTCTGCCCCTCTTTCAGCGCGATCTCGGTCATGCCGATAATACCATTCATGGGCGTACGGATCTCATGGGACATACGTGCCAGAAAATCGGATTTTGCCTGAGCTGACAAGTCATGCCGCTGCAGATTGATCTTGTTCTGGATTACGGAACTGATCTCATTAAAATGCTTTCTGAGCTGTTCGTGCTCCGCAAGTTCCAGATTTTTTCCGAAGAACAGAATGCTGCCGGAATAATTTCCCTGATCCGCCATATGGAATACCAGTCCGGACGCTCGCTGTAGAAACGGCTTCATCGTAGGATCCTCATATAATTCGGAGGTAATGGGCCGGATCTCCTGCACCTCACGGTTAGCAATATACTTCTGGTATTCGGAGCCGGTACAATGTACGATACCGTTCCCGTCTCTGCCACTGCCTTCTCTGTTCCACCGGTATTGGAGACTGTTCACCAGATACTCTCTGTGGAACTGTGTGATGATCAGATCATCCAGTCCGTAATGCTCTTTTAATTTTCTTGCGAGAATGTCCAGCACCACAAACAGTTCTCCGTTTTTATCCAACAGATTCAGGGCCAGAGAAGCCATGCTCATCTGCTTCCAGCGCCCCAGTGAGGCCACTTCTCCAAACGTAATGTTGCAGGGAATATTCTTCTCGTTTTCCGCAAGTTCCGCATATACTACGTCCTGTAGTCGTCCATGCCTTGCGATTGCCAGTGCCTGTTTTGCTTCCGCCACCGTTGTATCGGTATCTGTATTTTCCGTGGTAACAGCCAGTCCGGATTTGAAATTAAGTGCCAGCTGTTTTTCATCCGTCAGTGCTGCGAACAGGTTTCTGACCTCTGCCAGCATATGTTTTACGGCATCCGTGGTCTGCCCGGGGAACCACAGCATCAGCTGTGCTGCCCCGGCCCGCACTGGCACGGTTCCCTCAAATCCCGCCTGTTTGCTACAGTCTGTCAGCAGGTTCGCCAGCTGTTCCAGAATAATATCCCCGAACACCAGGCCATAGCGTTCATCAATGTAATTCAGATCTTCCACGTGAAGCAATGCCAACACGCATTCCGACTGTTCCGTTGCCCGCCTTGCCGCCTCCATTCCGTAATTCAGGCGATAGAATGCGGTCACGGGATCATAATACTGCTTCTGTTTCTGTTCTTCTTCCAGAACCTTGCGCTGATTGATATTGTGTACACACCCCACCAGTCTGTCGGGTTCTCCGTTCTCGTCCGGAATCACGGTTCCCGTAAGGTTGACCCACAGGTAATCTTCGGAGCCTTTATAGAATGCCCTGAATTCTATATTGATGTCTCCTTTTTCGCTTCGAAGTGCTTTCAATACTCTGTCACGATCTTCGGGATGAATATACTCCCCATTCACAAAAGAATGCGTATAGTCCTCAAAGTTCCATTCGCCGTCCCGGGAATCATCATTCACAACTTCCAGTACCCGTTCCTTTTTCCGCAGGGTAAAGAACACATCCTGTGAGCTCTCTACCGCAATACGATAGCGCTCCTTTTCCTCTAACAGCTGCGTCGATGACTGTCTTTCGGCATCCGTCAGATTCTCCACCACATCATGGAGTTCATCGATCTCCAGAATTCCGGAGTCCTGAAATGCATGGATTCCCTCCACGCCTCCGCGAACGCTCTCCATCAGCCGATATACCGGCTTTGTCACATGGCGGATCAGAATGTAGGTAAACAATGCCGCTAAAAGCAGGCTTCCCGTGATCATGACGGTCATTCGCAGATACATGCTGCGACCAAAGCCGTAAATCGAATCTTCCGTAACCAGACCGCATAATATCCAGTGATTATCTTCATAGGGAACATTGTTGCCATATAAGTCCATCGGTTGCATGACTGCGTAGATCTGTTGGTTGCCGATCCGGGCATGATCCACCTGATACAGATAATTCTCATCCTGCGGAGTAAAGGTCAGATAATCTCCGCTCCGGGACACCGCATCATAAAGCGCACCTTTGCCCACAATGCTCCGGTACTGTCCGTCTCCCTGCTCCAACAGCAATACGTAACCCGCATTCAGATCACTGTCCAGATCCTGTACAGAAAAATAACTGCTCAGATAATTGACACCGATCTCCACGCCCAGCACTCCGTATACCACATCGTCATACATTAACGGCACAGAGTAGGTGATCATCTGGTGGTTGTCCATATAATGGTCTTCCAGAATAAATGTCGGAGACCAGTAGCCCAGATTCACCATGGCTGTGGTCCCGTGTTCCCGGGCTGCCAGATACGGCTTATAGAAGAAATTATCCGCCGCCCGGTTCCCTGCTCCCATCAGATCAAAATCCGTACTCCATGCATTGTCCAGCGAAAGAGACAGATTCTGGGAAAGCTGCTTGCTTCCCCGTTCCAGCAGAAGATCAGTATTCGTTGCCGTCTTGTTCTGCGGATCGGAATCCCGCAGGAAAAAGCCACAGTATTTCGCTTCACTGTCGATGGGCTGGTCATTGGCCAGCACCAGAAATACACCGGATGCGGAACTGTACTGCAGTACATCCACCATATCCGGAAATACTTCTTCCAAATATTCTCTCTGGGAACTCCGGGATTTCAAAAATGCCTCGATGTCAATATGATCATCCTCCAGCCGTGCCTTCAGGGTCTCCGACAGATAGGTACTCTCCCTGTAGATGGAACGCCATTTTTCTATCATGTCGTTCTCCAGAACTACCTGACGATTCTCCACCACATGCTGGTCCATCTGGATCGTGTTGGTCTCCAGGTTGGACCGGATCCCGCTGAACAGCAATACGGAAAATGACAAAATGCCCTGCATCAATACAATGAACAGTAACGGCCCCAGAAATATTTTTAACAGTGTCTTCTTTTTGGTCATGTATTATTCTCCAGCCGCTGCCCGGTTCAAAGCCTCACAGAAGCCATGATACCAGTCTTCAAAAGAGTCTTCGGAAGTATAGTTTGCCAGTACCTCTTCCCTGTTTTCTCCCGCAGCAATTGCCTCATCAATGGCTGCCTTATCCGCTGCTGCCCGGTCAGACAGATTGTAATCCAGTACTTTTCTGGTCTGATAGCCGTTGTCAAAATTCTTGGAAGTGTAGTACTGTGCAGTATCCGCATCCTGTAATATCGTTTTCAGGCAATCATAGGTCTTGTTACTGATCTCCAGATTGTCCTTTTGGATCACTTCATCCAGCGCTTCCACGCTGTTGGCTTCCTTCAGTACCGGCATGTATCCGGAATCGCATACGAAGCGCATGTTGTTCTCTTTCTGTGTGAACCATTTTAAGAACACACAGGCCGCATATTCATGCTGTGCATCCGATCTGGTAACAGCCATTCCGGCGCCCTGCTGTACTCTCACATTCTCGCCGCCCTCCAGAATCGGTGCTGTCATGGCAATGCATTCGATAGGATAGCTCTGATCATCCCTCTCAATGGCATCGGGGAAATACATGGAAGAAGATGTAGATCCGGTATATGCCAGAATGTCTCCCGTCTTCACATCATCGGAACGGAATCTGCCATAGGCTCCGAAATATCCCTTTACATAGGGTACATAATAATTCTCCCACAGACGGTGGATCGATTCTTTGTCGGTATTTATCGTCACTTCTCCGTCCTTCACCCGGAAGATCTCCTGTCCCATCTGTTTCATACCGATGACAAAGTAATTGGACATGGAATCTCTGCCATAGAAAGCCTTGCCGTCATTTTCCACATCCGGTGTCAGGCTGTCCGTCCAGTCATAGTAGCGTTCCGCTACCCGGATGATCCCTTCCGGTGTCTGCAGCTCCTCCAGAGTGCTGCCCGTTGCTTCCGCGAACGGTTCCCAGTCGGTCTTGTTCAACAATAATATCTCCGTGGACTTCGCCACCGGCATCAGATACAATGCTCCATCATCATTAAAATACCCCTCGCTGATGTAGGAATCCACATAGCTGTTCAGCTCTTCTTCGGTAAAATACTGTGTCAGATCCGCCAGTTTGTCCTCTTTCTGTACTTCATAAGCGGTATCCGCATAGGAAGAGAAAATATCGGGAAGGTTCGAAGCTCCCACATCCCCTCTGAGTGCTGCGGAGACTGCTTCCTCCAGATCGGATACAGAACCCTGGCTGTACCCCTCCACGTAGATTCCCTTCTCCTGTCCCACGGTGGCATTGAATTCTTCCACCAGGGTATCAAAGGTAGCCTGCTGGGCTCCATTATAGTAATGCCAGACAGTAAGGGATACCGGATGCTCCGGATCCAGTTTTACGGATGCTTTATCACTGCTGCCGCAGCCGGTGAGCATTACTCCCGCAGCAAGCAGCGCTGCCAACATTCTTCCGGCCTTTTTCGTGTGTGTGTTCCCAAGTTGCTTCACGTAATCCTTCTGTTCTCTCATAATCTCCTCTTCCCGGCGGATGCCCTGTACTCCCGCCATTTCTTTTGCATCCTCAAAAAAATACCGCAGAGTTCAGACAGGCATTGCATCAGTCTGCTCTCCACGGTGGTCATATCCTTCCTTCTTCCGAAAGCCGCTTACTGACATATATAGTCTCTCCATGGGTCTTTTCGGGACTCGTATATGTCGTATTATACTTTATTTTCGAGGGAAATACAATCGGAATTCCATGTATCCCGGTCTTTGTATTATTCCACAGGATGATTCAAAATCTCATTCACTTCTTCCAGAGTCTTCTCTGCGATCTCACAGATTTTCTCCAATGTGATTCCCGCCTTATGCATTTTTACTATTATATCGCAGGTAGCCTGCTCTTTTCCTTTTTGAATCAGTCCCTCCAATGCTTTGCACATATTGACTCCCTTTCCTTCCTCTTCGTATTCCATACAGCGAAACGGCATCGTATAATCCACACTATTCTGATTTTCGATTGCCAGTACCCTGAGATTTCCTCCATTCTTCCATTTTTTCACAATATCCCGGTAGCGCATTTTTCCAATGCGCCTGAGGGTTCCGCAAGACGCTTTCTTTTTTGTGGGATATTTTTCTTCATAATCCGTAAGATCCTCTGCCCGAATCGTTTGCCTGCCATCAAAATACACGCCATTGAACAAATCCGCTATTCTCGTTTTGTCCGAAATGTAATCATAGATTGCAACATCGATTTTTCCCATAAGTCTCCTCCCTGTGCTTAGAATCACGGCGGGAAGCTTACATGAAATCTCTCATACATTATGAAATTAAGGTAGCAAAACAAGACATACCAATGCCAGGCAAAAGTACTAAAATATCACGGTCAGAGTCCCGTCGTTATTCAGAATGTTGTAATGTGGATAAAAGCATGGATTTTCTGACTCGATATTTAGACTTTGCAAGATATTCGAATTAAAATAGAAAACTTCTATGCTTTGCGTATAGCTTAGCATAGAAGTTCTTTTGTGGCAAGTGGTTTTTTCAGTCCGGAACAAGTCCGGAACAAATCCCCCGGGATTAAGTTATTTTGTACCTTGGTTCAGTTGACTTTCCAAAATATCCTTCAGCAGTTTTCTATTGATTGCTCCTTCTCCTTTATTTTCAAAAAGTTCTCTTACCTTCTCAATAACAGGAGGTATCGGTTGCTGGTTGTCATTGAACCGATCAACGCATTTCATTACTAGATACTGTATTTGTTCATCTGTCAGCTGGTCAAAGAAATCGGCTGTTCCCGGTGATATTGGCTGCAGCGTAGGCTGCGGCGTCGGTTGCGGTATCGGCTGCAGTGTCGGTTGTGGTGTCGGTTGTGGTGTCGGTTGTGGTGTCGGTTGTGGTGTCGGCATTGTATTCCCGCCAGTATTAGCTGTTCTTGTTTGAGATGGATTGCTTATATAATCAACAAACTCATCAACATATCCATCTAGCTCTTCAACACTGTCACCTATTTTATCAAGCGCCCTATCCTTAAAAAAATCCTGGAAATGATCATTTACAAAATTTATTATTGCTCCCCTTATGCCGTCCTGTGATTCAAATATTTTTGCACTGCTCTTGGCTGTTGTCATGTCAACAACACTCAGGCCTCCACATACAATATCAAAAATACCCAATAATTCATTTCCATGGGAGAAATTGTACTCTGCATCTCTTGCTGTTGAAAAAAGTCCCCACATCTCTCCTATTCCAGGTATAAATCCTATCGCCATATCCAACCCAGCAGCTATCGACGAATCTCCTCCATAGGGGCTGTAATCTCCAAGAAGAAAATCAGCTGCTGTTTTTCTTCCTATTTCTGTTGCGCTGCTCCACAGAAAGGCTCCACCTGCCACAATTCCAGCAATGATACCAGTCGCCAACACAGAGCCACCCAATGTAGCAACAGCTATCAATGCCGATATCCCTAAAATTGTCGCGAAACCGGCATTGGTTATCAGCCCTGCCAGAGTTTCTCCGGATTCCGTCCAGCCGCCATCATCTGCATACACTATGCCGTTATTGGCCAATATGACAAGTACGCTGCATACAACCAGCATTACCAGACAGGCTGCCACTTTTTGCGGTTTATTAATCTTAAGAATTCCCAGTCCGAAAAGAGCCAGTACTATCAGTAGGACTGTAAATATCAGTCTCACCCATATATTGTAATCAAAAAGAAACCATAGAATAAGATTTACAGCTGAATACACAAAAAATCCGATACTGATACCCAAAAGCTGTAATTCAACATCCGCAAATAATGGACGTTTCTTCCTTCCCTCCATAACCTTCTGGTAACGGGAAGCACTACGAAACACCATGACCGGAACTGCTATGCTGCTATTATCCGCTTTCACGCAGGACAGCAGTAACAATATCGCTAATAAAGCTGTCGTAAAAGGATTCCATAACGCAAATCCAATGGGGGCTGCTATAATAACTCCCGTCCAGATATACTGTTGAATATTTCTGTCCGAACTTTGTGCATACTGCCTTATTCGTCTGGGAAAGTACAAAATGTTGCTAAAACTTTCCAGTACTTTTCCATGCAAAATCGTTCCCAACAGGCTTCGAAACCAGATTCCGAGTAAGCAATAAAAAGAACCTGCAAGCAATACGGTATTAAAGTCTTTCTTCAAAAAAGACAAACCTTTAAGTTCATTCCCACTGCCAACAGTACCGCCAAACAAATATGCCGTTGCGCTGCCCAAAAAGGATTGTTGCGAAATCCGGAATGTGTCGTTCAGATAACACATTCCATACATATTCCATAGTAAAACAAGCAGTGCAAATACAAGCTGGGCAACTGCAAGCACTACCAAATGCCTCCAGTTTGTAAACTGTTTTGTCCAGTTTATAATTTGCACCTTCAATAACGGCATTATTCCATGGGGAAAATTTTGATTTTCACTTAATCTTTGAAAACTGAACTTTGTATACGCTTCATCATCCGGTTCGTTTTTCTTTTCCCTTTGATGTGCATTATCATCTCCGGCATCCAAATGATCTTTCCTGTCTGCAGAAAGCATCCGCTCTATATTCTCCAGAACCTTTCCATCTAATTTTTCCAAAGGAAAGCTTTCCAATTGATTGTTTTCCACCTCACCGGTAAGCATATCAAAATTCTTTTTGCCTGCGTGAAAAAGAATAGCTTCCTGAGATTGTTTTCCGGTGTGATTGTCTACAGCCAGCATAACAAACTGATATACGTAATCTGTGAGGAAACGCACATCTGAATTCATCTTTTCTAATTGTTTATTTATCTTTTTCGGATGAAAACCTTTGTTCTTGCCTTTTTTTAAATCCGACGCACTCAGGTCATATAAAGTATCTATGGCATTATCCACCACCAGCGTGACTTCGTTCTTTTCTGCGTTTTGCAATAATGCAATCCACAAATCGCCGACTCTGGCGAAGGATACCATTCTCTTACCTTCATATGCCGGATTCTGAATCGTAACAACTGTATCAGACGTGGCATATGCATTCAAAATACGATAAATATCAAAATTAATATGTACATCGTTCCCCTGTTTTACAAATACGTTGTGCTTTAAAGCTCTGAAGAAAATCGCCGACAATTCCTCCTCCGACATATTTTGCCGAAGCAGATTTGCATCGCAGATTCCACTCACATGTGCAACTTTTTTATTCTTCATATAATATTTAAACGCAAGAATAAATTCATCAAATTTTATAGTTTTTTTAATCAGATTACCCTTTCCCATTTATTT
>JBNMJR010000073.1:0-10443 GCA_050873925.1 Acetatifactor sp. | reverse complement strand
CTGCCAATGAATTTACCTATCACGGGGAAAAATACCCGGCGACACTACTCTGTGATCTGTTGCATTTAGAAGGAGCAGATCAGCTGGATGAGAACGGCTACGGGGAAGACTTTTACCGGGGAATGCCGGTACTGACCTGCAATGCTTACGGGGAAGGAAAGGCCTATTATGTGGCTACGGCTTCCGACGAGAAGTTCTATCGGAAGTTCCTTGCGGATGCCTGTGAAGAAGCTGGAATCAGCAGAGCATTACAGGTGCCGGAAGGTGTGGAAGTCACCGCCAGAAGCCGGGGGACAGAGAGACTATGGTATCTGCTCAATCATAATGATACGCCGGCCACGGTACAACTGCCGAATCCCACTGAAGACCTTCTGACAGGAGAAAGCAGAACTGCCGGAGAACTCACGCTGGCACCGAAAGATGTGGCGATCCTGCGTCGGATGCAATAACAGTAATTCGGAAATAAATAAGAGCCGTTTCCCGGATCACGGGAGACGGCTCTTTTGACACTTCATGATTTGGAAATTTAGCTTTCGCTGTATTTCTCTTCGCAGTATTTACAGCGGTAGATCTCTTTTTTCTCATCGGAGAGGACGAATACATGGGGCAGGCCCTGCTCGATGGAAGTGATACATCTGGGGTTGCGGCATTTGATGACGTTTTTGATCTGCTTGGGAAGTACCAGTTCCTTCTTTTCCACGATCTCACCGTTTTTGATGACGTTGACGGTGATGTTGTGGTCGATGAATGCCAGCACATCCAGATCCAGCATATTGATGTCACATTCTACTTTCAGAATGTCCTTCTTGCCCATTTTTCCGCTACGGGCGTTTTTGATGATAGCAACGGTGCAGTCTAACTTATCCAGCTGAAGATGCTCATAGATAGAGAGACTTTTTCCGGCTTTGATATGATCGAGGACGAAACCCTCTTCGATTTTTCCTACGTTTAACATATAAATAACCATGCCTTTCTCATAACCTGCCAATATTCAGGTACGTTTTCCTGTGCAGGTGCAAATTTGCGTGTGAAAATTTATTTCCCCGCCGGGAGGTGATGTCTCCGGCAGACAAAATTATGCCAGACCCAGCAAAGTCAGGATCAGAGCCATACGGACATAGACGCCGAACTGGGCCTGTTTGAAGTAAGCGGCTCTGGGATCGTCATCGATTTCCACGGAGATCTCGTTGACTCTGGGAAGAGGATGCAGGATCAGCATGTCGGGCTTCGCCAGTTCCATTTTTTCCTTGGTCAGTACATAGAAATCTTTCAGACGGACGTAATCTTCTTCGTTGAAGAAACGCTCCTTCTGGACACGGGTCATGTATAAGAGATCCAGCTCCGGCATCACATCTTCGAGACGGATGACTTCCTGGAAAGGAATGCCTTTTTCGCGAAGCATATCGGTGACATAGTCGGGGATCTTCAGCTCTTCGGGAGAGATGAAGATGAATTTGATACCTTCGTAGCGCACCAGTGCGTTGATCAGGGAGTGTACGGTACGGCCGAATTTCAGGTCACCGCACAGACCGATGGTGAAATTATTCAGATCGCCGTGCAGGCTGCGGATGGTCTGCAGGTCAGTCAGTGTCTGGGTGGGGTGCTGATGTCCGCCGTCACCGGCATTGATCACGGGGATCAGGGATTTCTCTGCGGCTACCATGGGAGCACCTTCCTTGGGATGGCGCATAGCGCAGATGTCCGCATAGCAGGAGATGATGCGGATAGTATCGGATACACTTTCTCCCTTGGATGCGGAAGAGGAAGCAGCATCGGAGAAGCCGATGACTCTGCCGCCTAAACGGGTCATGGCAGACTCAAAGCTAAGTCTTGTGCGTGTGCTGGGCTCGTAGAAGCAGGTGGCCAGGATCTTGCCGTCGCATTTGTGGGCGTATTTGGCGGGATCCTTCTCAATGTCGTCTGCCAGAGCGAACAGCTTGTCCAGTTCCTCAACAGAGAAGTCAAGTGGGTTCATCAAGTGTCTCATTTTATGGTATCCTCATTTCTGCGCTGCTTTTGTGTGTTAGGTAATGATACGGGCATAGGATTCGTATCCTGGGATTGCGTCATTATAATGAAACAGCGCGCTCATTATAATGCAGGTGCGGAGAGCGGAGACGATGATAACGCCAACCGCCGCACCCTGGCCAGAAAAAAGTCGAAGAGAAAAAACTCTTCGACTTTAAAATTACTGTTGATAGGATAACAGATCCGTTACGGGTTTCCGTTTGGGAGCAACGGGTGCTTCTGCAGGATAACCGATGGGGATCAGTGCGATCAGATCCTGATTTTCAGGAATCTCAAGGAGATCAGCAGCTTCCTGCTGATCGAAAATACCCATGATCACGGTGCCAAGGCCCTGCTCGTAAGCAGCCAGGCAAAATGCTTCGCTGGCAACACCTGCATCAAACATCTGCCATGCATCGCCTCTGGCGGTAGTGAAGGAGCCGTCTCTTTCGAAACCGCTTCTGCCTTTGATCACGGTAACTGCAACGACCATGGGAGCATTCTCCATGATCTTGCCGTTATTAGGGAAGGAGGAAGTACATGCGGCCAGTTTCGCTTTCTTCTCGCCTTCCACAGCGATATAACGAACGATTTGTGTATGCTTCCAGCTGGGAGCATAAGAAGCTGTCTCTACGATCTGAGCCAGAAGCTCATGAGATACCGGCTGATCCGTGAACTGACGGATACTTCTGCGGCCTGTGATACATTCTTTTGCAGTCATGTGTTTGTCCTCCTGTAATTATTTACATTTGTAATATAATAGCATTTCTGAAGGGGAGAATCAAGCCGGAAATTGTGAAAAAAATCGGAAAGGTTTTGCATTTCGGCAAAGGATATCATATAATGAGTCAAAGAGATTTGTACTGTAGAAACCTGTTGTGTAAAAAGCCGGTTCGACTGTGTGCAGCAGAAGAGCGGTGAGGAATAGAACAATAGAAGGAGGACACTATGTCTGTAGAATTTGTAGAAAAAAAGCGCTGGTTATTTTTAGGATTACCTCTTACTTTTACCAAGTATATTATCAAAGAGGACATGATCACCATGGATACGGGGGTATTCACCAAGGTGGAGAACGACTGCTATATGTACAAGGTACAGGATGTGGAGCATACGGCAAGCTTCTGGGAGAGAATTGCAGGACTGGGAACCATTATCTGCTATACCGGTGATACCACCCATCCCAAGCTTATCATTGAACATATCCGTAATTCCAAAGCCATCAAGGAATTTATTCTGAAAGAGTCTGAGGAAGCAAGATTGAAGCGCAGAACCGTGAACATGCTGGATATCGGTTCCGGCGACATCGGGGATATGGATGACTTACAGTAATAGCAGAAGCAGCAATACGAAATA
Source organism: Acetatifactor sp. (assembly GCA_050873925.1). Classification (GTDB taxonomy): domain Bacteria; phylum Bacillota; class Clostridia; order Lachnospirales; family Lachnospiraceae; genus Acetatifactor. The sequence continues at coordinate 7,083 of JBNMJR010000073.1, read as the reverse complement.
TAAGCAATAATGTAATACATGTAATACAAAAGAGACGGGACCTTCCGGGGTCCTGTCTTTTCGGGAGAAGAGATTTATGGAACTTGATATGACGAAGGGCAGCCCTTCTAAACTGATTACAAAATTTATCATTCCTATTATTATAGGTAATATTTTTCAGCAGCTGTACAGCATGGTGGATACCATCATTGTCGGACGGTTCGTTGGCGTGGATGCACTGGCGGCGGTGGGGGCTACAGGATCGGTGAGCTTTCTGATCCTTGGATTTACCCAGGGACTGACCACCGGTTTCACAGTGCTGACGGCGCAGCGGTTTGGTGCCGGGGACAGGGAAGGCATGCGCAAAAGTATCGGAAGTGCAGCGGTTTTGTCAGTGATCGTGACCATTGTGATGACAGCAGTCAGCATGGCCGGCATGGACAGTCTGCTTCGGGTGATGAATACGCCGGAAGATATTTTTGACATGACAAAAGAATATATCATGATCATCTGCGCGGGAATTGCCTGCAATGTCCTTTATAACCTGCTGTCCAGCATCCTGCGTGCCATCGGCAACAGCGTGGTGCCTCTGGTATTGCTGGTCATCGCATCGGTGACCAATATCGTGCTGGATTATGTACTGATCGTGTATGGCCATATGGGAGTGGGCGGCGCCGCTTATGCCACCATCATTTCCCAGGGACTGTCCGGTGTACTGTGCCTGATCTATATTATTAAGAGTGTACCCACACTGCATATCCGCCCGGAACATTGCAGACTGGAGAGCCAGTGCGTGAAGAATCAGCTGACCGTGGGAATACCCATGGCATTACAGTTCTCCATTACGGCCATCGGCACCATTCTGGTACAGGCCGCATTAAACCTGTTGGGCTCTACCGTGGTGGCATCTTATTCTGTATCCTGCAAGGTGGAGCAGCTGGTGACACAGCCTTTTGCCGCAATGGGTGTGACCATGGCAACTTACTGTGCACAGAACCGTGGCATCAATGACCTGAACCGGATCCGGAAAGGCGTAAAAGCAGCCAATATCATGTCCGGTGTCTATGCGGTCATCGTCTACGGACTGGTATATCTGGCCCTTCCTTATATTGTACCGCTGTTTATCTCCGAACAGGTCGAGATGGTATGCGGTTACGCCAGAACCTACATCACGATCTGCGGCATGTTCTTCATTCCGCTGGGAATGATATTTATTTTCCGAAATGCGCTGCAGGGCTGCGGCTTCGGATTCATGCCCATGATGGGTGGTGTGGTGGAACTGGTGAGCCGTGCTGTCGTGGCTTTCGTGGCGGCACATCTGATGAGTTATGTGGGGGTGTGCTTTGCCAATGCCAGTGCGTGGCTGACCGCGGGAATCTTCCTGTGGATCGCTTATCATTTCCTTATGAAGAAAATGGTGCGGGATAAAAAAGCCCATGAGGAACGCATGCTGGCGGATGCTATGCAATGAAGCAGTAGTGATGCAGTAAAACGGGTCAGTGCAGGATCTTTTCGAAGAACAGTCCGGCCAGAACCCACCAGGGGGCATAATCCAGTCGGATGACCCGGTGAATGTGAAAACGGCTTCGGATGTAATCCCAGGGGCAGAGATCGTGCCTCCACAAGAGGCGCCCACTGAAATATTCCACGGTGAAGATCATGGACATATAGAACAGCCCGCGTTTCAGACGACTGATATGCAGCTTTTGAAAGAGTCGCCTGAAGGGCGCCAGCAGACAGGCGGAACCGTAGATGGGGAACATCCACAGGGAAGTATTGCCGGTAAGGCGGAGATCTCTGCGTTTCAGGGAATGCAGCGCGGTGAACAGGATCTCCATACACCAGCCGCACAATCCGCACAGCAGGAAGTTCCTGCCGAAGGTTTTAAAAGAGTTTGCAATGGAATTCATCATTTTCATAGACATAGTATATGAATTTTTCAGCGTATGATACGGGAGAGAAAGCTATGAACTATCAGGAAGCAATGGAATATATGGAAAAAGTGGGAACCTACGGCATTGTTCCGGGGCTGGACAGCATCAGGGAACTGTGCCGGAGACTGGGAAATCCACAGGATGATTTAAAATTTGTTCATATCGCGGGAACCAACGGAAAAGGTTCCACGCTTGCCTATATTTCCAATATTTTACAGGCTGCCGGATACCGTGTGGGAAAATATATATCACCTGTTATTGTTGAATATTGCGAAAAAATCCAGATTGGAAAACAGAAGATCACACATAAGGACCTGTGCGAAGGATTGGAGATCATCAGGGAACAATGCGAAGAAATGGTGCGGGACGGCTTCCATCATCCCACACCGTTTGAAATCGAGACGGCGCTGGCTTTTCGGTATTTCCGGGAAAAACAATGTGATATCGTTGTATTGGAGACCGGAATGGGCGGCAGAGAGGACGCCACGAATCTGATCACCACCACACAGGTGGCAGTGCTGGCGTCCATCGGCATGGATCATATGAAGTTCTTGGGCAACAGTCTGGAAGAAATCGCGGCTCACAAGGCCGGAATCTGTAAGCCGGGATGCCGGGTGGTCTCCATGCGGCAGAAGGAAGCGGCCCGGAGCGTCGTGGAGCAGACGGCGGCAGAACTTGGATGCACACTTACCATCGCGGATGCGGCAAATGCAACTCATGTAAAATATGGCCTGAAAAAGCAGACTTTCGATTATGGAAATTACAAAAAGCTGGAGATCACCCTTGCGGGAAAATTCCAGGTGGCCAATGCTGTATTGGCGATAGAGGCAGTACAGGCATTGGGAAAATGTGGATATGAGATCAAGGAGAATGCTATCCGGAAGGGCCTGAAGGAGACGACCTGGATCGGACGGCTGCAAATACTTGAAGAACACCCGTTATTTATCATTGACGGTGCCCACAACGAGGATGCGGCCGCAAAACTTGCGGATTCCATAGAATTCTATTTTACAAATAAAAGAATTATCTATATAATGGGAATGTTGAAGGATAAGGAAGTGGACCGTGTGATCGCGCTGACGGAAAAGTATGCGGATCAGATCCTCACGGTGACACCTCCGGACAATCCCAGAGCCATGCATGCCTATGATCTGGCAAAAGAGGTTGCAAAGGTCCACACAGACGTGACGTCGGTCGACAGTCTGGAAGAAGCGGTGGAACTGAGCCATCTGCTGGCAGGCAGGGACGATGTGATCTTGTGCTTTGGATCCCTTTCCTATCTGGGAAGGATCCTGAAGATCATGGAAAAGAGACAGGCACAGAGGAATACACAGAAAGCGAAGCGGTGAAAATGGTAGATCAGAAGAAAGTACAGGAAGCGATAAAGCTTTTACTGGAAGGAATCGGGGAAGATACAGAAAGAGAAGGACTGAAGGAGACACCGGAGCGGATCGGCAGGATGTATGAAGAGATCTGCGGCGGCATGGATCAGGATGCGGGCGAACATCTGTCAAAGGTCTTCTCCGTAGACAATAACGAGATGGTACTGGAGAAGGATATCACCTTCTATTCCATGTGTGAACATCATCTGATGCCTTTTTACGGCAAAGCTCATGTAGCGTATATTCCGGATGGCAAGGTCGTGGGACTGAGCAAGCTGGCGAGAACCGTGGAAGTCTACGCCAGAAGATTACAGATTCAGGAACGCATGACAGCACAGATCGCAGACGATATTATGAAATATCTGGCCCCTCAGGGCGTTATGGTAATGCTGGAGGCGGAGCATATGTGCATGACCATGCGCGGGATCAAAAAGCCCGGCAGTCAGACCGTGACACTGGTGACCAGAGGAATCTTCGCGGAGAATAAGGAATTGCAAGACAGATTCCTGCAGCTGGTGAACCGGTAGAAATTACGAATGCCGAAGAAAGCAACTAAGCGGCCGGGATGAAATGGGGGACTCCTGTGGATAGAATTGATAAAATATTAAATCACGATTTATTTTTATACCATTTAGGACAAAACAATGCGGCAGAAGCAGACAGACGCTTCTGCCGTCATAGTATGGTACATTTTCTGGATGTGGCCAGGATCGGCACGATCATAGCGCTGGAGGAAGGGCTTAAGATCGACCGGGAATGGATCTATGCGGCGGCGCTGCTCCATGATTGCGGGAAGCACGAACAGTATGAGAAGGGTACACCCCATGAGCAGGCCAGCGCCCGGATCGCACCCAAAATCCTTAAGGATTGTGGATTTGATGATAAAGAAACAGATGTTATTGTAACGGCAATCTCCAGGCACAGAGATCCCGAGGCGGCAAAAGAGAAGAATTTAGACGGCATTCTGTACCGGGCGGACAAGGCCAGCCGGGCCTGCTTTGCCTGCGATGCGGAGAAGGACTGTAACTGGAAGGACGGCAAGAAGAATCTGGTGATCAAGTACTGAGAGGGAGAGAACAAATGAAGATTGGCAACAGAGAATTTCAGACCAAAGGACATACTTATGTGATGGGGATCCTGAATGTGACCCCGGATTCCTTTTCCGACGGCGGAAAGTGGAATGACAGAGACCGCGCACTGAAACATGTGGAAGAAATGATTGCTGAGGGGATGGACATTGTGGATATCGGCGGAGAGTCCACACGTCAGGGTTATACCCTGTTATCCGATGAAGAGGAAATCGCCAGAGTCGTGCCTATGATCGAGGCGGTGAAGTCGAATTTTGACATTCCCATTTCTCTGGACACCTATAAGAGCGGTGTGGCAGAGGCGGGAATCCGTGCAGGCGCGGATCTTATCAACGACATCTGGGGACTGAAATATGATAAGCGTATGGCAGAGGTCATTGCGAAGAGCGGTCTGCCCTGTTGTCTGATGCACAACCGTAAGGAAGCGGATTACCGGGATTTCATGCAGGATGTGGCAGCGGATCTGGCGGATACGATCCATCTGGCGGAAGCGGCAGGCATTGCGGATGAGAAGATCATTCTGGATCCCGGCGTGGGCTTCGGCAAGACATACGAGGACAATCTGGAGATCATCAACTGTCTGGAAGAACTGAACATGTTCGGTTATCCCCTGCTGTTGGGATGCAGCCGCAAATCCGTGATCGGTCTGACCCTGGATCTGCCGGTGACGGAGAGATTGGAGGGGACGCTTGTGACCACCATGTTTGGCGTCCAGAAGGGATGCATGTTCGTCCGGGTGCATGATGTGAAGGAAAATGTCCGTACTATCAAGATGTGTGAGGCAATCTTAAACAGCGGAAACTAATAATTGACGAAGGATCGTTGGGAAAGGCGGAGTCGGCAAATGAGAAATGGCATTTATGAGGATCAGATCCGTATCGAAGAACTGGAAGTATATGCGTATCATGGTGTATACCCGGAGGAAAATGAAAAAGGGCAGCGTTTTTATGTGAATGCCACGCTGTATACGAATACCCGTCCGGCAGGACTGGCGGATGATCTGAGCCTTTCTACCAATTACGGAGAGGTCTGTCAGTTCATTACGGAATTCATGCAGCAACATACCTTTCAACTGATCGAAACGGTGGCGGAGCGGACGGCTTACGAAGTTCTGCAGCATTTTCCGTTGGTACAGGGGCTGGATCTGGAGATCCGCAAGCCCGAAGCGCCGATTCCTCTGCCCTTTGGCAGTGTGTCTGTGGCAATTCACAGGGAATGGCATGAAGCCTATATTGCTGTGGGTTCCAATATGGGCGATAGCAGAGAACACATCGCACAGGCACTGGGACAGTTGGAGAAGCATAAGGACATTCAGGTCACGAAAGTATCGGAACTGCTGGAGACATTGCCCTACGGTGGGGTGGAACAGGATAACTTCGTAAACGGAATGTTTGAGATCCGGACACTGCTGACACCGGAAGAACTGTTGCGGGAACTGCATAAAATCGAAGCTTCCGAAGGAAGAGAACGGAAGATCCACTGGGGCCCCCGGACACTGGATCTGGATATTATCTTCTATGATGATCTGATCTATAGTTCGGAAGATTTGATCATTCCTCATGCAGATATGGAGAACCGCTATTTTGTACTGAAGCCTTTGAGCGAACTGGCACCGAATTTCCGTCATCCCATCACCCACAGGACCGTGACACAGATGCTGGCGGACCTTCCCGTGGATCTTACGGAAGGAAGCGAAGCGTAAAACGGGCGCAGAGGCCGATGAACAATCCGGTCACCAGACCGCTGAGAAGTAAAAACGGCAGATAGACAAGCACGGCGGGAACGGAAGTCAGTAAAAACGCAACACCGATCTGCCCCAGATTGTGAAAAATAGCACCTGTCATGCTTGCAAGGAACAGGTAATGCCCGTGTAATAACTGCTTTACAAACACCATGGCCAACAGGCATAACATACCGCCGGAGAGGCTGTACAGGAGACTGATGGCCTGACCGAAGAACATGGTCGCCAGCAGAATCCGCACGATAAGTACGAAAAAGGCATCTTTTGCGGAATATTTCCATAGGACAACAAGCGTTATTATATTGGCAAGCCCCAGTTTGATGCCCGGGATCGGGACAATGGGGGGCAGGGCGCTTTCTACGGCATACAGCGCCAGGGCAATGGCAGCCAGCAGGGAAAGCGTCGTCAGTTTTGTGGTTGTTACAGGTGGTTTCATAAAAATCTCCGTGTTTTTCGTAATTCGTAAACGTTCCGGCGTTCCGGAACCGTGTGGTTTCATACCGTGTCAATAGGTCACGCCGTCCGGAACCTGTGTCGTGCCATACGGAACGGAAGTCTCTTCTCTGACCCGGATCACCAGCCGGTTGGGCAGACAGGTGATGGGAAGCAGTGAGGTGCTGATAAATCCCTGATGCACACAGATCTGATCCGGACAGGAGGCAGAGACTATGGCAATGCTGCCCGGACGGACGCAGACGGTGTTTGTGGCACCGGCATCTCCGGAGACCTCAAAAGTATATTCGTCGGTCACCGTGTCCAGACGGATGGTCTGCAATAATTCACCGTTCTGATAGAGATCGGCATAGAGGGCCTGACCGTCTTCCGGGGAACTGTGAGAGACCACATAGATCCATCCCCCGCAAAGTACAGCTATTACAAGCAGAACTGCGGTAAGCAGAACTGCTTTTTTTCGATCGTTCATAGAAGCATTCATAGGAATAAAGAACTCCTTTCTGATG
>JBNMJR010000072.1:0-10444 GCA_050873925.1 Acetatifactor sp. | reverse complement strand
CCACGGATCTGTCCATCGACCAGAGCATTGACTTCGGTTCCACGGCAGCAGCCTTTTCCGGCGGACAGGGTGACTTTACCATTGAGTTCGAGCCTCTTGCAACGTTGTTGGAGCAGAAAGGTGACGGCTATGTGGTGGCCTCTCTGGGGGAGGAATCCGGCTATGTCCCTGATACCTCGTTCTCTGCGAAGAAGAGTTATCTGGAGAAAAATCCCGAGACCATTCAGGCATTCACCGATGCCCTCCAAAAAGGTATGGATTACGTGCAGGAGCACAGCGCGGAAGAAATCGCCAAGTGCATTGCACCCCAGTTTGCCGAGACCGAGAGTGACACCTTGACAGCCATAGTTGCCAGATATCAGGAGCAGGATACCTGGAAGAAGGATCTGATCTTCCATGAAGATGCCTTTGACTTGTTACAGAATATTCTGGAGGATTCGGATGTGCTGAAAGAGATAGTGCCTTACGAAATGCTGGTAACTACGGAATTCGCAGAAAAAGCGGCGGCAAGATAAATACAACAGGAGAGTGTAAAACTGTAAATGAAAAAAGGAGGAGGATCAGACGTCCTCCTCCTTGATGTGTATATTTTTGATGGCCCAGAGCTTCAGAGCTTTGGCATTGGTGCTGATCTTCTCCAGAGAATCCAGAATATCCTGAAATGCCGGACGCTCATCCTCAGAGATGATACCGTCCTCGGAGATGGCAATCAGAGAAGCCCGCAAGGTATCGATATCCTTTAAGGAACCCAGTACCTTTAATGCCAGCCGGTCAAAGTCTACAATGTCGACCTCTGATACACTGTTGCGTCCCAAGGAACATTCTCTGGCACAGAAGGAATTGCAAAGCTCCGGCGTATTGTAGGCCTCGGCCATGGCTTTGACTTCCTCGGGATAGGGAGCGATGGTGTCCAGTTCGATCCTGGCCAGTCTGGTGCGGTCGATACCCACCAGTTCTGCGGCTTTTTCCCGGCTGCTGAAGTCCGGATTGACCTCCGCGGCTTCACAACGTGCAAGATAGTACATATTATCAGCGGCTTTTGTAGCTTTTTTACCCATTTTTCTTTCGATCCTTTTATATTATAGTGTAATTAAACATCTCTAGTATCACAGTTTAGTAGAAAAACAACGCATTGTAAAGGAAAAACGACGATATTTTACGAAAAGCAGTTGAGGGAATGTGTAAAATTTGCTAAAATATAAGAGATATGAAAAAGAAAAGATTTTTCATATATAAAACGGAGGTGCGGTAATGGGTTTAATCAGAGCAGCAAAAGATGCAGTCAGCAGCATGATGGCTGACCAGTGGAGAGAGTATTTCTATTGTGATTCCCTTTCCAACGACGTGCTGGTGGTAAAAGGACAGCAGCGTGTAACCAATGGACGTAACAGCAACACCAAGGGTGTGGAGAACATTATCTCCAACGGCTCCATCGTGGCAGTCAACGAAGGACAGTGTATGATCATCGTGGATCAGGGTGGAATCGTAGAGTTCTGTGCCGATGCGGGTGAGTTCGTATATGATTCTTCCACAGAGCCCAGCTTATTCTACGGAAATCTTGGAGAGAGCGTTAAAAATACATTTTCCAATATCGGAAAGCGTTTTACCTTTGGAGGCAATGCGGCAAAGGACCAGAGAATCTACTTCTTCAATATTAAGGAGATCATGAAAAACCTCTTTGGTACGGCAAGCCCTATTCCCTTCCGTGTCATTGACCAGAATATCGGATTGGATCTGGATACTTCTTTACGTTGTAACGGTGAGTACTCCTTCCATCTGGTAGATCCCCTGTTATTCTACAAGAACGTATGCGGTAACGTAACAGAGTCCTATACCAGAAGCGAACTGGTAGCAAAGATGAAGGCAGAACTGCTGACTGCATTGCAGCCCGCGCTGGCCAAGATCTCCGCACTGGGCGTTCGTCCCAGCGAGATCCCCGCTCATACCGAGGAACTGACGGAGGCATTGAAGGATGAACTTTCCGATCTGTGGACCAAGCTTCGCGGTATCGAGATCGTTACCATCAATATCAACTCTGCGAAAATCCCCGATGAGGATGCGAAGACTATTGCTGATCTGCAGAGAACCGCAGTACTGCGTAACACCGGAATGGCAGCAGCTACCATGACCGCTGCACAGGCCGAGGCTATGAAGATGGCAGCATCCAATACCTCTACCGGCCCTATGATGGCATTTGCAGGCATGAACATGGCGAATATGGTAGGCGGTATCAATGCCGGACAGCTGTATCAGATGGATGCACAGCAGAACGGTATGGGTATGCAGCAGGCACAGGCAGCACCTGCGCAGAACCAGAGCCCCAAGATGCAGGCACCGGTACTTGGCTGGACCTGTAGCTGCGGTGCTACGGATAACCGCGGCAAGTTCTGTTCCGAGTGCGGCGCACCCAAGCCCTCCGACGCAGGCTGGACCTGCAGCTGTGGCGCGGTAAATCAGGGTAAGTTCTGTTCTGAATGCGGCGCAAAGAAGCCGGAAGGCGCACCAATCTACAAATGTGACAAGTGTGGCTGGGAGCCGGAAGATCCTGCACATCCTCCCAAGTTCTGCCCGGAGTGCGGCGATCCTTTTGACGAGAACGACAGAGTATAATACATACTCAGCAGAATATTTCTACGAAACAGCAGTACAGCGGATGCCTTTCTGGCGTCTGCTGTACTTTGCTGTCAACAGTTCAACCAGGAACAAAGAGAGTCACGAAGTGACGGAAGAGCACGGTAGTGCGACTTTGCGAATGGCGCTCCTGAACTGTGCTATACAAACATTACAACGGAATGAAAAACAGAGAGAAACATAAATGAGCGGAAATCTGATTGCAATTATTGTCATATTGGTATTACTTCTGGTGCTGGCAGGAATCATTTATTATGCCTATTGCAACATCAGGAAAAAACTGCGGGACACCTCCCGGATGTTGTTCGGAACGGATTCCATGATCGAAGGAATGAAGCAGAGAGAAAAAGAAGTGGAGATGACACCGAAGTCTGTCTCTTCCGCAACCAACCTGTACATGCCGTCTATTATGCGGGATTTTCCGGAATTTCATTATGATGAGATGAAGAGCAGAGCGGAGAATGTGCTGACCTCTTATCTGCAAAGTATTACAAAACAGAATCCGGCCCTGTTGTCGGAGGGAACCAGAGAATTGAAAGAACAGCTCAGACTGAGGCTGGAAATGCTACAGAATCAGTCTCAGAAGGAGAGCTTTGAAAATATTCATATTCACAGAACGGAGATCCACCAGTACCGGAAGCAGAGGGGAAGACAGAGTATTGTCCTGCAGACTGCGGTGGAGTATTTTCACGCGTTAAAAGAGAACGGAAAAGTCATAAGAGGCAGTGAAGAGCATAAAGAACAGGCTAAATATAACGTGGAACTGGTCTATATCCAGGATCAGGATATGATCGAGAATCAGGAGGATGCCGGCCTTGGATTGAATTGCCCGAACTGTGGAGCACCGCTTCCGGGGTTGGGGGCCAAGAAGTGTATTTACTGTGACACACCGATCGTAGAATACAATCTTCGCGTCTGGAATTTCAGCCGGGTGGAAGAGGTATAGAGAAAGCAAAAGAGGGTCTGCATGGAAGAGAAGTGTATGGGATTGAAAAACGGGGTTACATTGCAGGAAAAACAGACAGGGGATGTGGACAGACAGTTGGATGAGACCACCAGAGAACTGCACCGGGAGCGGGAAAAACTGATGGCTGTGATCCGTATGTCCGGAGATCTGATTTTCGAATACGATATTGTAAATGATAAAATGTATTATGCCGGTCCGGGGGAAGGAATTCTGTATTCCCGGCAGATCACGGAAGGCTATACGGATCAGTTGCTCAAAGAAGCCGGAAACCGGACAGAAACGGTGGAACAACAACTGGCGGAAGCACTGCGCAGCGGCAAACCGGATATTTATATCGAACTCTGCAAGACCGATGCGGAGGGGAAGCCCCGGTGGGTGAAAGTCATCGGACAGACTTTTTATGATGAAAAGGGAGAACCGGAACGGGTCCTGGGAAAGGTCTGTGACATTGATGACCAGAAGAAAAAAGAGTGGGAACTGCGGGAAAAATCCCAGAAAGATTCCCTGACCGGATTACTGAACAATTCTACCATCAAACAACAGATCGGTGCCAGATTGCAGCACCTGAAACGCGGGCAGACCGGGTATCTGGTCGTACAGGATGTGGACAGCTTTAAGAAGATCAACGACACCAACGGCCATCTGTTCGGGGATGCGGTATTGTGCTCCTTTGCGGATGAACTCAGTAATATTTTCCCCAAGGCATTAAAAGGCAGGATCGGCGGGGATGAATTTGTCTTCTATGTAGAGGACATGGACCGAGAACAGCTGGAGGAGAAATTAAAACAGTTGAATCGCTGTATGTCCGACCGTTATGACGATGACAAGACAGGACTGCATATATCCTGCAGTCTGGGCGTGGCGGTGACTGACGGAACGGTGACCGATTACAATCTGCTGTTCCAGTGGGCGGACGCTGCGTTGTATCAGGTGAAGAGCAAGGGAAAGGGCGCTTATTACCTGTTGGATGTCAAAGAAGGTGTGGCGTTACCCGGCAAGAGTTATCTGGACAGCGAAGAGAACAAAGAGGACGAGATCGCCCATAAAGAGGCCCAGTTCGAAAGTGCGGAAGATCTGGTATTATTTTGCATGGATCTGTTGGAAAATGTGCCGAATCTGACCAGTGCACTAAAGGTGATTTGTGAGCGGACCTGCAGCTTTTTCGGAATTGATGACATGATCTGTGTGGAAGTCAATGAAGCGGGGCCGGCGATCCGCTACCAGTGGAATCGTGAGGATAAGAAGGACTTTGCCAGAAGGATCCTGAATCCCGGGGTATTTGAGTGGGACAGAATCCGGAAAAACGCCGATGAATCCGGTGCTGCCATTTACAGGCAGTCAGAGACTCCGGATGTCTACAAAGAAGAGGCGGAGTCGGTGATGATCGTAATGTCTACGGCTGCAAAAGGACTAAAGGCCAGCGTTATTTTCTCGGATCGTCATACGGACAGAAAATGGCAGGAGGAGAAAAATGCTCTGTGCAGAATCTCCCATCAGATTTTTAACCGGCTCAGAATGTTAAAAAATGCAGAGAAAGATCAGCGGGAACTGAACCGGAAATTAAACTACGATGCTCTGACCGGATTACCGGTGTATAACCAGTTCGTGGACAAACTGGAAGCTTATATGGCTACCCATGGGAAAAAAGGCTTATTCTTCGTATCCTCAGATTTTTCCAATTTCCAGTATGTAAATGAAATGTACGGCTACGAGGTGGGAGACCGCATTTTACATGACTTTGCCATGGCATTGCAGGAAAAATGCCATAGCGGCGTACTGTTTTGCCGTGTGACTTCGGATCATTTCGTGGGAGTGCTGAAGGAAGACACGGTGGAAGATGCCAGAGATGAATATCTGGAATTCACCAATGCATTTGTACAGAAGACCAACAGCCGCTACGACCAGTGCAATCTGGTCATTGCCACCGGACTCTATGAGATCCTGGAGGGTGACTGGTCGGTGTCCTCCATGATGGACAATGCCAATGAGGCGAGAAAACAGTGCAAGACCCAGAAAGTGGACAGTGCGGTGGAAATCTATACGGAGAAGATCCGTAAGGATCTGGAGAACACCAGAGAGATCGTATCCGGCATGGTCAGCGCCTATAACAACAAGGAATTTCGTGCATATCTGCAGCCGAAAGTATCACTGCATACCGGAAAAGTGGTCGGTGCGGAAGCTTTGGTGCGGTGGATCCGGGCAGACGGCTCCATGGTGATGCCGGGAAGATTTATTGATGTCTTCGAGAGAAACGGCTTTGTCACCAAGGTGGATTTTGCCATATTGGATCAGGTGATGGAATACCTGAGGGATGCACTGGCACAGGGAGAAGAAGTGGTGCCCATCTCGGTGAATTTTTCCAGAAGACACAATGAATATCCGGATTTTGTACCGAATATTTTGAAGCGTCTGAAAGAGTATAAGGTGCCCAGTAAATTGCTGGAAGTGGAAGTGACGGAATCGGTATTTATGTCGGATCTGAATAAGCTGACCAATAATCTGGAGACTCTGAGAGACAAAGGTGTGGAAATTTCAGTGGATGATTTCGGCAGTGGTTATTCTTCCCTGAATGTATTGTCCAAGGTGACGGTGGATACGGTAAAGCTGGACAAACAGTTCCTGGATGATACCATGAACAGCGAACGGGAAGAAACAGCATTGACAATTATCAAATATCTGACTAAAATGTTGAAGCATCTCGGCTTCAAGGTATTGGCAGAGGGCGTGGAGACAAAGGAGCAGCTAGACATGCTGCGCCTGGCGGACTGCGACATCGTACAGGGCTATTTTTATGCAAAACCTATGCCAATCGATGATTTCCGAAAGTTTCTGCAGGAATTTAATGAAAGGGATAATGCGTAATTCATGAGTATTTATGATACCTTAAATAAAGAACAAAAAGAAGCGGTGCTTCATACGGAAGGACCGCTCCTTCTGTTGGCGGGCGCGGGAAGCGGCAAGACCCGAGTACTGACCCACAGAGTGGCTTATCTGATCGACGAGATGGGAGTAAATCCCTGGAATATTCTGGCCATCACTTTTACCAACAAAGCGGCCCAGGAGATGCGGGAGCGTGTGGACCAGATCGCAGGCTTTGGCGCGGATCAGGTATGGGTGGCGACCTTCCATGCTACCTGTATGAGGATCCTCAGAAGACATATCGACCGGCTGGGCTATGACACGAATTTTACCATCTATGATATGGATGATCAGAAAACCGTGATAAAACAGGTCTGCAAGCGTCTGAACATCGATACGAAGATGTACAAGGAGCGGACGTTGTTGTCGGAAATCTCTTCCGCAAAGGATGAACTGGTGGATGTGCGGGAATTCGAAGTGAAATCCGCGGGAGATTATAAAAAATCCGTTGTTGCGAAGGTCTACAGAGAGTATCAGGAGACACTGAAAAAGAGCAATGCACTGGATTTTGACGATATCATTGTGAAGACTGTGGAACTGTTCAAAAGCTGTCCGGAAGTACTCTATAACTATCAGGAGCGTTTTAAATATATCATGGTGGATGAGTATCAGGACACCAACACGGCGCAGTTTGAACTGATCCGTCTGCTGGCAGACGGCTATCGCAATCTGTGCGTGGTAGGTGATGATGACCAGTCTATTTATAAATTCCGTGGTGCCAATATCCGTAACATTCTGGATTACGAGAAAGTATATCCGGATGCCAAAGTGATCAAACTGGAACAGAACTATCGATCTACCCAGAACATTCTGGATGCAGCCAATGCGGTGATCCGCAACAACAGAGGCCGTAAGGAAAAGGCCCTCTGGACGGAAAAGGGAGCGGGCAGCCGGGTGCATTTCCGGCAGTTCGACAATGCCTATGAAGAGGCGGAATATATTGCGGACGATATTGCCGGAAAGGTAAACAAGGATGGCATTGCCTATGCGGATTGTGCGGTGTTGTATCGTACCAATGCCCAGTCACGACTGCTGGAAGAACGTATGGTGGTGGAAGGCATTCCCTATCATGTGGTAGGCGGTGTGAACTTCTATGCCAGACAGGAGATCCGGGATATTCTGGCGTATCTGAAGACCATTGACAACGGCAGGGATGAAGTGGCTCTGCGAAGAATCATCAATGTGCCGAAGCGCAGTATCGGTGCGGCATCTCTGGAAAAGGTAGCAGACTATGCGCAGATGAAGGATATTACTTTATTTGATGCATTGTGTGAGGCAGACCAGATCAAGGGACTGGGAAGAGCGGAGACCAAGATCCGGGGATTTGTGAATCTGATCGAAGTACTCCGCAGCGGATTGTCTTCCTATACGCTGCCGGATCTGATCAAGTCCCTGTTGGAGAGGATCGATTATGCGGAATACCTGCGGGATCAGGATGAAGAATCCGCGGAGGATCGTCTGGGGAACGTGGACGAATTGATCACCAAGGCTGCTGCGTATGAGGAGGAGACCCACGATGAGCCTTCGCTATCGGAATTTTTAGAGGAGATCATGCTGGTGGCAGATATTGACAACGTGGAGAACGGTGACAACCGGGTGCTGCTTATGACATTACACAGTGCCAAAGGTCTGGAATTCCCGGTGGTGTATCCTGCCGGTATGGAAGATGGATTATTCCCCAGCTTTATGACCATTGCTTCCGATGATCCGCTGGAGATCGAGGAGGAGAGACGCCTGGCCTATGTGGGAATCACCAGAGCAAAGGAGGATCTGACGCTGACCTGTGCAAAGAGCAGAATGCTTCGCGGGGAGACCCAGTACAATCCGGTGAGCCGTTTTGTGCGGGAGATTCCGAAAGAATTATTGGATAATACCCTGCCGCCCAGCAGAAGATACCGGGACGATGATCTGGAAGATTTTCAGGCCAGAAGAGCCAATGAGGCAGCTCTTCGTGCCATGGGACTGGAGGCTGTTACATCGCCCAGGTCCGGATCCGGTTCGGACAGCGGTTTCGGAGGCTTCGGCAATACAGGATTTGATCCAAGACCCAAGGCAACCCTGAAGCCCCGGGTTACCGCTAAAGCGGATAAACCTTATATTTCCAAGGGGATCAGCGGCCTGAATCAGCTGGCCGGACTGCAGAAGGGAACGGAGTTCAAGGCGCCGGATGCACTGGACTACACGGTAGGTGACAGAGTACGCCATATCAAGTACGGCGAAGGCACGGTATTGAATATCGTGAGAGAACCCAGAGACTATAAAGTCACCGTGGAGTTTGACCAGGCGGGACAGAAGATCATGTATGCCTCTGTTGCAAAATTAAAACAGGGAGAAGTGTGAAAAATAAGTTGTGAGTATAGTATTTTTTACAGAAACATGGTATGATATAGAGGAATGAAATAATTGCTTTGCATCCATAAAAACAGAATGGATGCCGGAAAGGCAGGTAAATAATATGAACAGAATTGAAAATCTGGTAGATCTTGACAAATTAAATGAGCTGAAAGTCAGCGAACTGAAGAAGCTCAATAAGCTTCTGGGCAAGGAAGTGGAAGAGAAGAAGGAGCGTAATATCCTGTTATGGGTACTGGCCATCATCGGTGCTGTAGCTGCTGTTGCAGCAGTGGCTTATGCCGTATACCGTTTCTTCTTTGCACAGGATTATCTGGAAGACTTCGAAGATGATTTCGAAGATGAAGCAGATGACGTGGAAGAGGATGACGATGACTTCTTCGAGGATGAAGGAGAGAACTAACTCATGAAAAAAGGACAGGTATATGAAGGATCTGTTGTAAGGGTCGATTTTCCCAACAAAGGGATCGTCTGTGTGGGAGATGAGACTGCTGTAGTCAAGAACAGCCTGCCCGGACAGAAAGTCAAGTTCTCAGTGAATAAAGTACGCAAAGGGAAGGCGGAAGGAAGGCTTTTGGAGGTGACGGAAAAGTCACCTCTGGAAACCGGCCGTACGTGTTCCCTTTTTGGGTTGTGCGGCGGATGCACCTATCTGTCTCTTCCCTACGAGGAACAACTGAAGGTCAAAGAGGAACAGGTAAAGCGGCTGTTGGACAGTGTGCTGAATAAGCAGGAGGAATCCTGGACATTTGAAGGCATCAAGGGCAGTCCGAAGGCTTATGAATACCGCAATAAGATGGAGTTTTCTTTCGGAGACGAGTATAAGGACGGACCACTGGCTCTGGGCATGCACAGGAGAGGCAGTTTTTATGACATTGTGACCGTTGCGGACTGTGAGATCGTGGATGCGGATTACCGTTTGATCTTACAGACAGTGAGAGATTATTTTGCACAGGCGAAAGTAAGCTTTTCCCACAGAATGAGCCATGAGGGTTTCTTGCGCCACCTGTTGGTGCGTAAGGCTTCCCGCACCGGAGAGATCCTGGTGGCGCTGGTGACGACGTCCCAGAATCCCTGGCAGGGAGAAGAAACTGCGGAAGGATCTGCTGATGTGAATACGCTGATTGCAGGATTCCGTGATCTGTTGCTTTCCCTGGAACAGGATGGCAAGCTTTCCGGAAAATTCGCGGGAATCTTACATATCACCAATGATTCCATTGCGGATGTGGTACAGAGTGACCACACGGAATTATTATATGGACAGGAATATTTTTACGAGGAATTACTGGGATTGAAGTTCAAAATCTCTACGTTCTCTTTTTTCCAGACCAATTCTTACAGCGCAGAGGTGCTGTACCAGACGGCCAGAGATTATGTGGGAGACCTGGGTGGCAGCGATAAGACCGTATTTGACCTCTACAGCGGCACCGGCACCATAGCGCAACTCATGGCACCGGCCGCCGGGAAAGTCATCGGCGTGGAGATCGTGGAGGAAGCCGTGGAGGCAGCGAAGAAAAATGCCGCCGCCAACGGACTGGATAATTGCGAATTCATTGCCGGAGACGTGCTGAAGGT
>JBNMJR010000071.1:0-10449 GCA_050873925.1 Acetatifactor sp. | reverse complement strand
GGATATCGTAGAGAACCCTCACAATATCACTTTCGTAGAGCTGGAAGCTGCACAGGTTCCCAGAACCCTTCCTGAGGTATCCTTTGGTGTCCTGAACGGCAACTACGCTATGGAAGCAGGCCTGACTGTTGCAGATGACGCTCTGCTGTTCGAGAGCGCTGATTCCGAAGCAGCAGCTACTTATGTAAACGTTATCGCTGTTAAGGAAGGCAACGAGAACTCTGCCAAGATCAAGGCTCTGGTAGATACCCTGAAGTCCGATGAGATCAAGCAGTTCATCAATGACAATTACAACGGCGGCGTTATCCCTTACAAGTAAGGTGAAACTGCTGTAAAGTAATGCGAAATTCCGGAGAGCATTCCATCAAGTAGCATTCAGGGGTGCTCTCCTGATTTTTCTGTTGTTTCCACAAATCCTATATGAACTCTGGGAAAAGAGAAAAGAAGATAGAATCTGTGGAAACCACGGAAAATTCGGAGCAGTTTGGAACCGCTTTGGCGTAAGCCTGCGGGCATTAAAAAGTGAAACAGAGCAGGATATTGCTCAGAAATGAGGACAGGATGAAAATTTCGACCAAAGGAAGATATGCAGTACGTGTCATGCTGGATCTGGCACTGCACAATACCGGAGAGTGTATCAAGGTAAAGGAAATCGCTGCCAGACAGGGAATTTCTGAGAAATATCTGGAGCAGATCATTGCTGTATTGAATAAAGCGGGCTATGTAAAAAGTGTCCGCGGTGCTCAGGGTGGTTACCGTATTGCCAAGGATCCGGCAGATTATACCGTAGGAATGATCTTACGACTGACGGAAGGATCACTGGCCCCGGTAGCATGTCTGGAGGAAGGCGCCGATATCTGTGAACGATGTGATACCTGTGAGACACTGGAGGTATGGCAGGAGCTTTATGATGCGGTGAATAAGGTAGTGGACGGTGTCACCATTGCGGATCTGGTGGAACGACGGAATAAGCGTCTGGAGAATCTGGATTACTCCATTTAAAACGAATAAATGAATAGAAGAAATAGCACAGCCCGACAGGAAATCCTGCCGGGCTGTTTTTGTTGCAGAGAATGAAAGGGGGTCATCTCTGCAGGAAATGTTAACCAGGGGAATGGATGGTTAACAACTAAAGTATATCCGGAGAAAAGTGGATTGTCAACGAATGTCGGATGCCGGTTGACAAACTTTCATCGACAAATATCGCGCAACCCGGATTTTATACGCATATAGTTATAAAAACTACATAAAACAATATAAAACACCATGAAACGAAATATAATAACAAAAATTCATTGCTTTTTACTCCACAACGTGGTAAGCTAAACTCTGCAAACAAGTAGAAAGGTGTATGCGAGAATGAGCGAAGCATTTCATATTATATCAGACGGTTCCTGTGATCTTCCCATGGAGCTGACCAAGGAAAAGGACATTACGGTAGTTCCTTTTTATGTATCTTTTGAAGAGGGGAAATACCAGAAGGAAATGGTAGAGATCGGTGTACGTGAGTTCTACCAGGAGATGGTGGATCACCCGGATGTATATCCGAAGTCTTCCATGCCTTCCGTACAGGATTATGTAGATGCGTTTCTTCCTTTTGTCAAGGCGGGGACTCCGGTCATCTGCATCTGTATTACCACCAAATTCAGCGGATCCATGCAGTCTGCTCTGAATGCAAAGGCAATCCTGGAGGAGGAATATCCCGAAGCACAGATCTACGTCTGCGACTCTACTGTGGATACGGTACTGCAGGGCATCTATGTATTGGAGGCAGTTCGTCTCAGAGATGCGGGAAAGAGCTATCAGGAGAGCATTGATCGCCTGAACGAGATCAAGAGTTCCGGCAGAATCTTTTTCACTGTAGGAAATATGGAATACTTAAAGCACGGCGGACGTATCGGCAAGGTGGCCAGCGTGGCAGGAAGCCTGTTGGGTATCAAGCCCATCATCACCTTGAAAGAAGGCGAGATCTTCCCCTCCGGTATCGGCAGAAGCCGTCGTAAGACCGTGGATAAGAATATTGATCTGTTGTTGGCATATTTTGCAGAGGAAAAGGCAGATATTGCCGATTACAGCGTCTGCGTGGGATATGGCTACGATTATGAAGAAGCCGTAGAGTTCCGCGACAGACTGGCAGGCAGACTGAAAGAAAAGGGATACGACATCGACACCATTCCCATCTTCCAGATCGGTGCCACCATCGGTGTACACACCGGACCTTATCCGTTGGGAATCGGTGTCGTGAAGAAAGCTATTTAAAATCTGTTTCACCCTGGCAGGCATCTAACAGTTCCTGCACATTTTCAAAAGCATAGTCCGGCAGATACTGGGTATTCGGCTCCCCTTCGGGAGTCAGAATATCCTTTTTTTGTGCCTCTCCGGTGAAGAGGACACAGGTGTCCACACCGCCGTTGATGCCGCAGGCAATATCGGTATACAGGCGGTCTCCCACCACCAGAGTTTCTTCCGGGGTGAAGCCGGAGACCGCAAGGCAGAGCTTTACGACTTCCTTGCTGGGCTTGCCCAGATAGACGGGCTGTTTGTCCGTGGTGGCGGTGATCATGTCACAGATGGCACCGCAATCGGGGATAAAGCCGAAGTCGATGGGACAGCGCAGATCCGGATTGGTGCCGTAAAAGGGAACATCCTGCGTGAATAAAACCCTGCATGCTTCCGTAAGCTTTGCATAATTTAATTCACTGTCATAGGCAACGACCACACAGTCAATGCCGTCTTCGCAGACCTCGGTTACATGAAGCCCGTTCTTTCGCAGTTCCGCAACAAAAGAGGCGGTTCCCAATACGAAGATTTTCTTGTCTGCATAATTCTCCTTCAGAAAACGAAGTGTCATATAGCCGGAGGTGATGAACTGATCCTCTGTGCCGTCTAAATGAAACGCATCGTGGAATTTTTTCACATAGTCCGGTCCGCTTTTCGTGGAATTGTTGGTAATATAATAAGCCTTGCCGCCGATGTCGTTGATGTAGCGGATCAGATCCGCACTGCCGTCATACAAAGTATCGCCTACGGCAATGGTACCGTCGATATCGAACAGGAAAAGTTTCTTATCTTTCAAACGAGCCAGTTTCGCGGCATCGCTGTAAATATGCTTCGGGTCAAAATTATTCATAATTGTCCTCATTTCTGAGCTTCCAACGCTCAGGTTCATGTTAGCAACGAATGTCTCCACTGTCAAGGAAAAGACGGGAGAGTGTGGAATTGCAGGGCTGCTTATGGTATAATTGATGAGATTTCCAAGTCCCGGAGGGCGGAGAAAACGATTACGACAGGTAATTCTCTCCAGCAGGGAAAATTACGCAGAATAAAGGATAACAATATGGGCGAAAAGAAGGACAAAGGTTTACAGGGAAATGAGAAAATAGAGGAGGCGATCCTGGCATTGCAGCAGGAGCCCACAGAAGAACTTCTGGCGCATGCCCTGACGGTGGTGCGCAGACGTATGCGGGAGCAGGGACAGTTTATTGTGGCGGTGGAACCGCCTTCCGCAGATGTGCAGGAAGCGGTGACACAGGCCGCCGGAACCGCCATGCGATTACAGGCGGTACAGACCTCCGATGGCAAAAAATGGTGGTCGGCCTTCACCGGGTTTGAGGAAGAATTAAAGGGAAGCGGCAGCGTGATGTCCACCTTTCTCACGGATATGGAGCAGTTGTTCCGCATGACGTTGAATGCCGAGGGCATCGAAGGGGTGATTCTGAACCCCTGGAACCGGACGCTGATGCTGGACAAGCGGTTATTGCACATTATTCTCGGAGAATAGCAAAAGAAGGAGAGGGGAGCATGACAGAGAGCTATGAACTGCCTGTGCTTTTCACGGAAGAAGAGCGGAAGGCCTATGCGGACTGGGGCATCAAAAAGGAAAAGGTACTGATACCGTTTGCCATTGTCACGATCCTGATCTATATTGCGGCAGCGGCACTGGTAGTTATGAAAGTCTGGGGCGTGCGGGAGAGTGACCATCTGCTGTTTCAGATACTGGTATCAGGTGACTGGATTCCGGAACTGACAGGTGCACTGGCAATCTTTATGACGATCCTGCTGCTGGGGCCGTTGAACTTTCTACTGGATAAACTGTGGAAAAAACCGGCGGAGCCTATGTGGCTGTGTGTGGAGCCGGAGGGTATGACCGTACAGGTTACGGAAAAGAGAGACCGTGGCGGCAACCCCCGGCCACCGGCGGAAGTCCATTCGCTGGCGGAACCGGAAGCGTTTTTAAACCCGGCGGACAACACGATTTGTTATGGGAAGAAGTGGTACCGGATCGGGGAAAACACCATAGAAAATATTTACCCGCCGGGGAAGCAGCATCCATGGATGGATCAGCCGGAAAATAAAGCCAGCGGCATCACCGGGGTACAGAGACTGACGGAGATCCTGAAAGGGTACGAAGCGTCCCTGGAGGCTGCCCGGAAAGAACGGGAATGGCTGGAGTTGAACAGGAGGAAGATAAAATGATAACGATCAGAAAGTACGAAGAAAAAGATGTAGCAAGAATGGCAGAGATCTGGAATCAGGTGGTAGAGGACGGTGTGGCATTTCCGCAGGAGGAAGGGCTGACCGAGGCAGAAGCCGCGAAATTTTTTGCGGCACAGACCGTAAGTGCCGTGGCAGAGGATGAGCAGGGCAATGTGAAGGGCTTATACATTTTACATCCCAACAATATCGGCAGAGTAGGACACATTGCCAATGCCAGCTACGCCGTGGACAGACAGTGTAGAGGAGAGCATATCGGTGAACTGCTGGTGAAGGACTGTCTGGCACAGGCAAAAGCGAACGGTTACCGCGTATTGCAGTTCAATGCGGTGGTGGCTTCCAATATTCATGCGTTCCATCTGTACCAGAGACTGGGATTTGTGGATCTGGGCATTATTCCGGGAGGATTCCTCAATAAGGATGGTGTCTACGAGGATATCCATGTGATGTACCATAATCTGGTGGAGGAATAAAATATGAAACTGATCTCATGGAATGTGAACGGATTGAGGGCCTGCATGCAGAAAGGCTTCTTAGATTTTTTTCAGGAAACGGACGCAGATATTTTCTGTTTACAGGAGACAAAATTGCAGGAGGGACAGATTGCCCTGGACCTTCCCGGATATCATCAGTATTGGAACTATGCAGAGAAAAAGGGCTATTCCGGCACCGCAATTTTTACAAAAGAAGAACCCTTGCAGGTGACCTACGGTATCGGTGTGGAGGAACACGACCATGAGGGCCGGGTGATCACCGCAGAGTATCCGGAGTTCTATTTTGTGACGGTCTATGTACCCAATGCCCAGAGAGAACTGACGAGACTGGAATACCGCATGCAGTGGGAAGCGGATTTCCTGGCTTATATCAAGAAGCTGGAAGAGAAGAAGCCGGTGATTTATGCGGGTGACCTGAACGTGGCACATCAGGAGATCGACCTTAAAAATGCGAAGACCAATCGCGGCAATGCGGGCTTTACCGATGAAGAGAGAGCCTGCTTTTCGAAGGTGCTGGACAGTGGATTTATCGATACGTTCCGCTATTTTTATCCGGACCTGACCGGTGTGTATTCCTGGTGGTCCTATATGTTCCAGGCGAGAGCAAAAAATGCCGGATGGAGAATCGATTATTTCGTGGCATCACAGTGCCTGAAAGACCGTTTGGCAGATGCAAAGATCCACACAGAGGTTCTGGGATCGGATCATTGTCCCATCGAACTGGATTTGAAATAAGAGGACAACAATTCACGGAGGAGACTTATGAGCTTGCGTTTCTGTTTTGGCCCTTCCGGGTCGGGCAAGAGTCACAGAATCTATGAAGAGATCATGCACCGGGCGGCGGAGGAGCCGGGCAGAAATTTCCTGATCATCGTGCCGGATCAGTTCACCATGCAGACCCAGAAGGATCTGGTCATGCGCAGTGACCGGGACGGCATTCTGAATATTGACGTCTTAAGCTTCGGCCGGCTCAGCCATCGTATTCTGGAGGAAGTGGGGACCAAAGAGATGCCGGTACTGGATGATACCGGTAAAAGTCTGGTGCTTCAGAAAGTGGCGGCAGATCTGAAGGAACAGCTCCCGGCCATGGGAAGTCTCCTGCACAAGCAGGGCTATATTCATGAGGTGAAAAGTGCGATCTCCGAGTTCATGCAATACGGGATCAGTACACAGGATATGGACAAGCTGATTGCCAGTGCACAGAAACGGGGCGCACTGGCCATGAAACTGAAAGACTTAAAGACTTTGTACCGGGGCTTTCAGGATTATATCAGGGATCATTTTATCACCACCGAGGAGACACTGGATGTGCTGCGCAGGTCACTGTCCAAATCGAAGATCTTACAGGGCAGTGTGGTGGTGTTCGACGGCTTTACGGGATTTACTCCGATACAGAACCGGCTGATCCAGGAACTGATGCGTGTGTGCGCAGAGACCATTGTTACCGTGACCATTGGCGAGGGAGAGGATCCCTACCGGATGGACGGCGAACAGAAGCTGTTCCATCTGAGCAAAAAGACGGTGG
This sequence comes from Acetatifactor sp., assembly GCA_050873925.1. Classification (GTDB taxonomy): domain Bacteria; phylum Bacillota; class Clostridia; order Lachnospirales; family Lachnospiraceae; genus Acetatifactor. The sequence goes on along the minus strand of JBNMJR010000071.1, from coordinate 3,936 downwards.
CGGATCTGGAAAAACTGACGGCGGAGGCAGAAGTAGAGCGGGGAGAGGACCTCTTTGTCAAGGGTGGGCCCAATCGTTTTGCCAAGGCTCCGGCCCTGAACTATCTGGAACAGAATCTGTTCCGGTATCAGTATGAGCCGTACACGGAAGAGCAGCAGGAAATCCATATGTTCGAGGCACTTTCTCCCAGAGAGGAAGTCCATCAGACAGCACTGTATATCCGGCATCTGATCAGAGAACAGGGGATGACCTACCGGGACATTGCCGTGGTCATCGGAGACCTGGAAGGGTATGCCTCTTATGTGGAAACAGAATTCGGACAGCTGGAGATTCCCTGCTTCCTGGACCGTACCAGAGGGATCGTGCTGAACCCGATGATCGAATATATCAAGAGCGCATTGCAGCTGTATATTAAGGATTTTTCCTATGATACCGTGTTTCATTTCCTGCGCAGCGGCATGGCGGATATTTCCAGAGAAGAGATCGACGAGCTGGAAAATTATGTGATCCGCACCGGAGCGAGAGGGTATCGTACCTACAGCCGCCTGTTTACCCGCAGAACGGAAGAAATGCAGGGAAATGCGGCGGAAAGCGAACAGGCGGAAGAGACTATGGAGCGTCTGAACCGTATCCGGCAGCAGTTCATGGATGCGGTGGAAATCCTGCACATGGAAAGCCGGGAAAAGGCGGGAGACTATGTCAGCCATTTGTACGATTTTCTGGAACAGAATCAGGTGCAGCAAAAGCTTTTGAACTATCAGCAGCAGTTTGAAAAAGAGGGAGATCTGTCCAGAGCCAGAGAATATGCGCAGATCTACCGGCTGGTCATGGATCTGCTGGATCAGATCTACGAGCTGCTGGGAGACGAAGAGATTTCCAGACAGGAATTTGCGGATATTTTAGAGGCCGGTTTCGGCGAGATTACCGTAGGTACGATTCCTCAGAACGTGGATCGTATCGTGGTGGGTGATATGGAGCGAACCCGTCTGAAACAGGTAAAGGTATTGTTTTTCCTGGGAGTCAATGACGGAAATATTCCGAAAAATGCTTCCAAGGGCGGGATCATCTCGGATATGGATAGAGAATTCCTGATCGAATCCGGGACGGAGATGGCCCCCAGCCCGAGACAGCAGATGTATATCCAGAGATTATATCTGTATCTGAATATGACCAAGCCTTCGGAACAGCTGTATCTGTCCTATGCAAAGGTAAACAGCGAAGGAAAGGGCATAAGACCGTCTTATCTGATCGATACGGTGAGGAAGCTGTTCCCGACAATGAGCGTGGAGTATCCTCAGAACCGCAGCCGTCTGGAACAGATCGAAGGCAGACAGGAAGGCGCCAGATATCTGGCGGAGGAATTGCGGGAATATGTGGAAGGAACCCTGCCGGAGGAAGAGAGGCAGAACTTCTATCTCATGTACCGTGCCTATGAGGCGGATGCGGCGGGGAGAGACCGTCTGACCCGGGCAGCATTCCGCAGATACAAGGAGAGCGGTCTGTCCCGGATCGTGGCAAGAGCATTGTACGGACAGCAGCTGGAGAACAGCGTCAGTCGTCTGGAAACTTACGCAGCCTGTGCCTGCAGACACTTTTTGCAGTATGGTCTTTCTCTGCAGGAACGGGAAGAATTCGGTTTCGAGGCGTCGGATATGGGTACGGTGTATCATGCCGTACTGGAAAATTTTGCAGGAAAACTTGCAGAATCCAACCTGACATGGTGGGATTTTACGGAAGATTTTGCAACAAAAGCCGTCAAAGAATCGGTGGAAGCCTATGCGGCCACCTATGGCGAGACCGTATTATATAGTTCTGCCCGGAATGAATATGCCATTACCCGTATGAGCCGGATCCTGACCCGCACGGTGCTGACCTTACAACAGCATCTGAAACAGGGCAGCTTTCAGCCGGACGATTATGAACTGTCCTTCCGGTTCGCGGAGGATCTGGACAGTATTCATGTGGATCTGTCTGAGGACGAGAAGATGCATTTGCAGGGACGGATCGACCGTATCGATGTGTCGGAGGATGCGGAGCATGTCTATGTAAAGGTCATTGATTATAAGTCCGGGAATAAGAAATTTGATCTGGCGGCCCTGTATTACGGTCTGCAGTTGCAGCTGGTGGTATATATGAATGCGGCCCTGGAGATGGAGAGCCGAAAGCATCCGGACAAGGAGATCGTTCCGGCGGCACTTCTGTATTATCATATCGACGACCCTACCATAGAGACACCGGTGGAACTGACGGACGAGCAGATCAATGAGCAGATCCTTGCAAAGCTGCGCATGAACGGTGTGGTGAACAGTGATCCGGAGGTCGTGGAGCGGCTGGATCGCTATATGCAGGATAAGTCTGTGGTCATTCCGGTGGAGAAGAAAAAGGACGGCAGCTTCAGCGCCAGATCCGGGATCTTGAGCCGTGAGGAAATGCAGCTGGTATCTTCCTATGTGGATGCCAAGATCCGCGGCATCGGCAGAGAGATCCTGGATGGAAAAATAGCGGCCAATCCCTATGAGAAAGGCAATGAAGAGGCTTGTACTTACTGCGCCTATAAAAAGGTCTGCGGTTTCGACGGCAGCATTCCGGGTTATGAGAAGAGGCAGCTGGAAGATCTGGATAAACAGACGCTGATGCAGCGGATGCAGGATACGGTGGAAGCGTAGGGCGAAGGGCTGACAAGGAGACAGGTGGAAAGCGCCTGCCGACCGGAGGAACAGGACGGCGACAGGAGAAAACAAACAGGAACAGAGGTAGCGTATGGGAATGAATTTTACCCCGGAACAGCAAAAGGTAATCGAACTGCATAACAGTAACATTCTGGTGTCGGCGGCCGCGGGAAGCGGTAAGACGGCGGTACTGGTAGAGCGTATCATCCGTATGATCTGCGAGGGGGAGCACCCGGCGGATATAGACCGTCTGCTGATCGTGACTTTCACCAATGCGGCGGCCGCGGAGATGCGGGAGCGTATTGCTGCCGGAATTGCCGCCAGACTGGAAGCGGATCCCGGCAACGACCATATCCAGAAGCAGTCCGCATTGCTCCATAATGCCCAGATCACTACCATCGACAGCTTCAGTCTGTTCCTGATCCGGAATCATTTTAATGAGATCGGTCTGGATCCGGATTTCCGCGTGGCGGACGAGGGCGAGATCAAGCTGTTACAGCAGGAGGTGCTGGGACAGCTGCTGGAGGATGCGTATGCAGGGAAATTCGTCCCGGATGATGTCCCGACGTCCCGGGAAAACTGTGACAGCGAGACCCCATCCCGGGAGGCACTGGAACAGTTTCACGCCTGCGTGGAATATTTCTGCCCGGGCGGCAGAGAGAGCGTGCTGGAACAGCATATCCTGAACCTGTCCCGCTATGCCGGAAGCTTTCCCTGGCCCGCAGAGTGGTTGGAAGAACGGAAGAACGACTACGCGGCAGGAGATCTGGATGCTCTGTTAAAAAGCAATTATGGAAAATATCTGGCGGAACGCGTGAGCCGCGTCCTGCAGGGGTGTCTGGAAAAGCTGCGGGAAGTGAAAAAGCTGTGCGAGCTGCCGGACGGTCCGTATATGTATGGAGAACTGACAGAAGCGGAGATTGAACAGCTGGAGCGTCTGGCTGCCTGCAAGGATCTGAAAGAACAGGCCGCAAAGGTTCCGGCAGTGACCTTCGGCCGCCTTCCTTCCAAGAAGGACGACAGCGTGGATCCCGCCAAACGGGAACTGGCGAAATCCATTCGTAACAGCGTAAAAGATACGCTGGGAGATCTGACGGAACAATATTTCAAGACCCCGCTGGAGCTGGTGGTGGAACAGGGAAAAGCCTGCAGAGAACCGCTCCGGATGCTGCTTGATCTGGTGCTGGAATTCGACAGAAGGCTTCTGGCTGCCAAGCAGGAGCGTCATCTGATCGATTTCTCCGATATGGAGCACTATGCGTTACAG
>JBNMJR010000070.1:0-10510 GCA_050873925.1 Acetatifactor sp. | reverse complement strand
GATTTAAGACAGAGACGGTGGAATATGAGGTACAGGAGCGGAAATACGGACAGAGCAAGTGGTCCTTCTGGAGTCTGATGAAATATGCCATCACCAATGCCACTTCCTTCAGTACTCTGCCTCTGCAGCTGGTCACGATCATGGGCGGAGTGTCGATCCTGTTCAGTGTGATCCTGGCGATCCAGACATTGGTACGTTACCTTATGGGGACGGCCGTGGAGGGCTTTACCACAGTGATCCTGCTGATCCTCATTATCGGCGGATTTATCATGTTAAGCCTTGGTGTGATCGGCCATTATATTGCCAGAATCTATGAGGAAGTCAAGGGAAGACCGAAATATATCATCAGCCATGTGACAGAAAATGTACCGGGAACAGCCGTAGGAAGCTGGAAGCGGGAGCACAGAGAAAACTAGAGAGAGCAGAAAAGAGGATATGTTATGGTAGATATTAAATTCAATGTACCGCCTTATGTGGATAAAGCAGCAGATTATATTCAGGAATGTGTAAAAAATCAGAAGATCTGCGGAGATGGAGAATATACCAAAAAGTGTAATGCCTGGATCGAGGAGAGAACCGGAGCCGGTAAGTGCCTGCTGACGACCTCCTGTACCCATGCGACGGAGCTGGCAGCGCTTCTGTGCGATATTCAGCCCGGCGATGAGGTGATCATGCCTGCGTACACCTTTGTATCCACTGCGGATGCTTTCGTGCTGCGCGGTGCGGTTCCCGTCTTCGTGGATATCCGTCCGGATACCATGAATATTGATGAGACATTGATCGAGGATGCCATCACGGAGAAGACAAAAGCCATTGTTCCGGTACATTATGCCGGTGTGGCCTGTGAGATGGATACGATCATGGACATTGCAAAGAGACATCATCTGAAAGTGGTAGAGGATGCCGCTCAGGGTGTAATGGCATCTTACAAAGGTAAGGCTCTGGGCACCATCGGTGATTTCGGTGCCTACAGCTTCCATGAGACCAAGAACTACAGCATGGGTGAAGGCGGTGCCCTTCTGATCCGTGACGAAAAAGATGTGGAAGAGGCGGAGATCATGCGGGAAAAGGGAACGAACCGCAGCAAGTTCTTCCGGGGGCAGATCGATAAGTACACCTGGGTAAATTACGGATCTTCCTACCTTCCCAGCGATATGAATGCAGCTTACCTCTATGCACAGCTGGAAATCGCCGATGAGATCAATGAGGCAAGACTTGCCTGCTGGAACCGCTATTATGAGCAGCTGCTTCCCTTAAAGAATGCAGGAAAGATCAATCTGCCCACCGTACCGGAAGGCTGTGTGCACAATGCGCATATGTTCTACATCAAAGCCAGAGATCTGGAACAGAGAACGAGATTTATCAGCTATATGAAGGAAAACGGTGTGCTGACGGTGTTCCATTATATTCCGCTGCATACTTCTCCGGCGGGACAGAAGTTCGGACGTTTCCATGGCGAAGACCGCTATACCACCAGAGAGAGTGAGCGTCTCGTAAGACTTCCGATGTATTATGGCCTGACACTGGATCAGGTAGACTTTATCTGTGGTCTGGTGAAAGATTTCTTTGAATTAGAGGAGCAGTAACATGCAAAAAACTGGCAGAGCGCCTGCACAGATCGCAGGCAGATTTCTGTTTATAGGTATTTCGGTGCAGATCCTGCTGGGAATCTGCTGGGGGGTCAGATCCTTCGGGATCTTCCCGGAGTTCGGCGATAGCTACATCTGGCTGAAAGCGGCAGAGACACTTGTGTGTGATGACTACATGGGTATCGGATACCCTCTTTTTCTCATGCTTGTAAAAGGGATAGAAACCATAAGTTCTATCCCTTATACTTTTTTTGTATATACGATACAGCTTCTGGCAGCATTTTATGCCGGGATCATATTTTTACGGGCCTGTGGGGTGAACGGGAAAAAGGGATTCCTGTGCTGGGGAAGTCTGGGACTTCTGACATTTCCCTGTGCCCTGCAGAGTCATCTGGCGGTGTTGCCGAATTCCCTGGGGTATTCTTTTCTGCTGCTGGAGTTGTCGACAGTGATCCGGATCCTGCACCGGGATACCGCGGCGGAGGGACGTGAGACGGCAGCGCCGGGCAGACCATTGCATGACCTGTTTGAAGCCGGAATCTGGTGGGCACTCAGCACATTGTTTGTGGTGGAGAACCTTTATCTGGGACTGGTGCCGCTTATTGTTCTGTGGCTGATCCATCTGTGGCAGCTGCGTGACAGGGAACTGGTGTTGCTTTTGGCAATGGCGGGGATCCTGTTTACACTGGTGCCTATGTGGCAGACACCGGGCAGCTACGGAAAGGCGGAAAATACGGTAAGCGCCGCCATGATGCGGAGGTTCTGCTGGACACATATGCGAGACGAGGAAGAATATGAGGAATGGCCGGAGGAACTGCGCACCCGGTTGAGCTGGGACGATGCGAAGAGAGCCGGATACTATGCGGGAACCATGGAGGCCGGAATCCAGAAGACCATAGAGGATACGGTCGGAAAGGCAGAGGCACAGAAAATCTTCCGGCAATACGCTGCGTATCATCTGAAGACCTATACTTCCGACAATCTGCACCAGATCGTCTGGGACTGTGCCGGATATGCATTGCCGACGGTACTGTTGCAGATGCTGCTGGACGGCAGAGGATATGATTCCTTTTCCGGCAGAAATGTGGATATTATGATGACGGGAGATCCGAGACTGACGGAAGTACTGTTAAAATACAGCAGCTGGTGGTTCCGGGTGGGAATCGCGGTAATGGTTCTGACGGGAATCGTCAGTGGAATCTCTGTTTTGACGGAGCGTAAGCGGACCGGAGTGACGGAAGACGGAAAGCCCCGGGAAAACGGGGAAAGAAAAATATTTCTGCAGGGCACGGCGGTATGTCTGATCACGGCGGCCGGCATGATCCTGTGGTATTCCCTGCGGGATGCGGGCTGCCTGGATTACAAGAACGGACTCCTGCCGGGATCTTTGTGGCTGGTCGGAATGATCCTTGAGACCGCAAAAGTAATGTCATCGGAAAAAACAGAAAAAGAGGCGGACGAATAAGAGACTGTCGGAAAAGAAAGGAGGAGCCATGACAGAGATCGGGAAAAGATCAAGAACAGAGACAGTACAGAAAGTCTGGTTCCTTCTGGGAGCACTGGCTGTACTTTTTATGGGAGTTCCCTATATTCTGCTGGGGAAGGATTCCCTGTTTGTGTATCATGATCAGCTGGACGGTGAAGTGATCGCTTATCTGTTGCAGGCAAGACACCTGTGGGACGGCAGCAACGTATTGCCGGAGTTCATGAACGGTGCGGCGAAAACGGCACTGACCATGCCGGCACCGGCCTGTGTCCTGCTGTACCGGCTGCTTCCTGCGGAAGTGGCACTGGCCTGTATGCAGGTGGCCGGCAGCTTTGCCGGATATCTGGGAATGTTCTGTCTGCTTCGGTGGGCGGGGGCAACTTCGAAAGTCCTGCGGAGAAGACAGGGTCTTGTAAGCTTTGCAGCCATGGTGATCGGCTGTATGTATGCCTATCTGCCGTTTTTGCCGGTATATGGACTGTCCCAGTACGGATTGCCACTGTTGTTGTATTGTGTGCTGCGTCTGGGAGAAAGGGACAGATCCAGAGGCTCAGTGCTGTTGAGCTATTTGTATGTGCTGCTTTTCGGATGCAATTCTTCCCTGGTATTATCCGGCTTTGCCGTGCTGGGCATCTGGGCCGTGTGGGAGATCGCGGTACTGGTGGGGAAACGGGAACGTTTTTCTGCAAGGCAGGTGATCGCCTGGGGAATTCTGCTAGTGACATATATTGTGGAGAATGGTTCTCTTCTGCTTCAGCTTTTCACAGGACAGGGGGAGGAAATTTCCCATAAATCGGAATATGTGCTTACCCCGGTATCCTTTTTCGGGCAATTTGTAACGAACCTTCTGCAGGGAGGACAGCACAGTGTGGATTATCACGGAGGAATCACGGTGGTGTTGCTTCTGACCCTGGCGCTGCTGTTTTTGAAAAAAAAGGCGGCAAAAAAGAGAAATATGTCTGAGGACAACAGACTGGGCGTATCAGTGCGTTTATCGTTCATCAGTATTGTATGTTTTGCGGCAGCTGCCGCACTGTGGGACAGCGGCATCGGCATCACGATCCGTTCGAGCCTGGGTGCCCTGAAGGGGTTTCAGGCCAACCGGGTCCTGTGGCTGAGTCCCTGTCTGTGGTATTTTCTTCTGGGATGTTGCCTGTTATGGCTTCTGGAACAGCTCCCGGAGAGAAGCACCGGTGCGGAGAAGACGGACAGCGGGCGCAAAGATAGTGTGATCCCGGGAATCGTCATAACAGTCGCATTGTTTCTTACCGCGGCAACGGCCGGAAAGATCCTGCTTGAGAGCAACCTGAAGCCCAATCTGCAGAAGCTGGCAAATCCAAACTATGGGGCGATGAGTTTCCGGGATTATTATGCTGTTGATGTGCTGGATCAGGTACAGGAGTATCTGCGGGAGAATACCGGAGAAGAGCCGGAGGAATACAGAGTCGTAAGTCTGGGAATCGATCCGGCGGCGGCATTGTATCATGGATTTTACTGCCTGGACGGGTATTCGAATAATTATTCCCTGGAGTATAAGCACCGTTTCCGGGAGATCATTGCGCCGGAGCTGGACAAGAGCGAATATCTGGCGGATAATTTTGATCAATGGGGGAACCGCTGTTATTTATTCAGCGCGGAATGCCCCGGGTATTACACCATTGAAAAGGGCGGTTTTTATTTTCAGGATTATGAGATCAATGCGGAAAGTCTGCGGCAGCTGGGCGGAAACTACCTGCTGTCGGCGGCTTATATCGATCACAGTGAGGACACCGGTCTGGAACTGATGAGACCGGAGGCCTTTGAGACAGAGAACAGTTATTACCGCATTTATCTCTACCGGGTAATGGAGAATGAAAAATAACGGAGATGGGAAGATTCCTATGATGGGACAGGAAAAACGGGATCAGTGGAAAAAAGTTCTGCCGGAGCTGCTGGCAGTCATATTGTGTCTGGTATTGATGGGCGCGGGGGTCAGCCGGAAGGAAGGCTACCATATGGACGAGCTTTTAAGCTTTGAACTGGCCAATGCCCGGTATAATCCCTGGATCGTACCCACGCAGCCGGAAGGTCGTCTGGCGAAATTTGTAAGCGAAGAGATCGAGGGGGACAGTCCGGGAGAGACATTGTCGAACCTGAAGGATACGGTGACGGATGTACTCCGGAACCGGGGCAACAGTAAGCTTTTGTCCTACAAGGCGGATGTCTATGAGGAACCGGTCTGGATCACGGAGGAACAGTTCCGGGATTATGTCACGGTGGATCACAGGGATGCTTTTGATTATCTGTCTGTTTATTTTAACGTAAAAGACGACAACCACCCGCCGGTACATTTTATGCTGTTGCATACCATGAGCTCTGTTTTTCAGGGGACATTGTCACCGTGGCTGGGCTGTAGCATCAATCTGGTCTGCCTGGGAATTACATTATGGCTGTTACTGTGGCTGGGAAGACAGCTGGCGGAGATTTTTGCCCTGGAAGGAAAGGGGAGACAGCTGGGGATCCTGGCGGTGCTGCTCTACGGAATGAGCACGGGAGCACTGGCCACGGTACTGCTGATCCGTATGTACGGACTGCTTTCCTGCCTGTGTGTGGCCCTGTTTTCCATACATGTGGAAAAATGGAAGAACAACGGTTTTGACAAGAAAAACAAGGGCCTTATCGCTATTACGGTATTGGGCTTCCTGACCCAGTATTTTTTCCTGTTTTACTGCATTCTGCTGGCGGCGGTTACCGCAGTGATACTGCTGTGCCGGCACAGGAGCAAAGAATTGTGGTGCTATATCCGGTCCATGGTGATCGCTGCGGTGATCGGACTGGTGCTGTTTCCCTTTGCGGTCTCGGATGTGTTCTCCAGCGGAAGAGGCACGGAAGCTCTCGGAAATCTGGCATCCGGATTTGCCGGTTACGGACAGAGACTGCTGACCTTTGGAAAGATTCTGGCAGACCGGACGGCAGGGGCTCCGCTTTTTATCGGAGGATGCGCTGCCGGAGTGATTCTGCTTCTGGGAAGGCCGTATTTGAGCTTCCGGGCGGGAAAACGGGAACAGAGAAGTGAGAATTCCGGAGAAGATGCAGTCTGGATGCTGACAGTACCGGTGGCCGGATATTTTCTGCTGGCGTCCCGCATGTCACCATATCTGGTGGATCGTTATATTATGCCGTTGTTTCCCTTTGTGGCATTGTTGCTTGCATTGATATTGTGCTTCCTTGGGAAAAAACTGGCGGAGGTCTCCGGCTGGAAGGAGCAGACCGTGGGAAGTGTGCTGGTATTGTTACTTGTGGTGATACAGGGTTTGCGGCTTGCTGCTTATGACGGGGAATATCTCTATCGGGGATATACCGGACAGGAGGCACTGGCGGAAGAATATGCGTATCTTCCCTGTATCTGCGTCTATGCAGGCGTGGGATACTATGAAAATCTGCCGGAATTTATGCATTATACCAAGACTTTGCTGGTGACGGCAGAGGAACTGGAGAACCGGGAAGATACGGAATCTGTGGAAGCGTCAGAGCAGGTGGTCGTATTGGTCAAACCGGGTGTGGACAAGGAAGAAACCGTATCTGTGTTCCGGGATAAGTATGGTTTTACTTTGGAGGAAATCCTGCTTTCGGAAGGAGTACACGGAGACACGGTATATTTGCTTTCCAGATAAGGAATGAAATGATAAGAAGTCAGAAATGAGGTTGAGACATGAGCGCAGTCCGTTTGCTGTGGCTTGCCGTCCTGCTGGCAGTGGTACCGGCATGGGTGGGAAATTGCTTTTTAAATGTGGATAAACCCTATAAGAATCCGGTGTTTCTGTGGATCAGCGGACAGATGTTGCTGTGGGCGGGATTTCAGGTGATCTGTGTGCCGGTGATCCTGTTGGAAGGCCGTATATGGATGGTGACCGCAGCTTATTGCGGATATATTCTGGTACTGCTGGTACTGGCAACGGTCCGGTATTTAAGACAGTCTCGCCCTCTGCGGGCAGTCCGGGAAGCAAAGCCGGAGAAGGCAGAGATCATTTTGTGGGTGCTGTTCGGTGTGTTGCTGGTGGTGCAGCTGCTTTTGGCAGTGCTGATGGTCTACGGCGACGGGACGATGCCTATTATGTGGCAATCTCCGCAGCGGCAGAGGAGTCCGGCAAGATGTACCAGAAGATCCCCTATACGGGAATGAATACCGATCTGGATGTAAGACACGGTCTGGCACCTTTTCCTATCTGGATCGCATGGCTGGCACAGATGACGGGGATCACTACGGTGATCGTGGCAAAGACGTTGGTGCCGATTGCCCTGATCTCCATGACTTACGGGATTTTTTATCTTCTGGGCAGCAGAGTACTGTTTGCAGGGGAAGGTGCATCCCGGAGAAAGTGGGCACTGCCGGCATTTTTACTCTGCACGGAAGTGCTGGTGCTTTTCGGAGACTATTCTTATTATACCGTGGAGAATTTTATGATTGCCCGGAGCAGACAGGGGAAGGCTGCATTGGGAAGTATTCTGATCCCTATGATATTTTTCCTTCTGCTGACACTGTTTCGCAGAATACAGGAAGAACAGAAGATCACCCCCGGTTTCTGGGTGCTGTTGGGTTCCGTGATGACGGCCTGTTGTCTGGCCAGCACCATGGGAGCACTGCTGGCATGCATGCTGGTGGGAACCGCCGGTCTCTGCGGTGCGGTCAGCTATAGGAGATGGAAGCTTGTGCTGCCCCTGATCGGCTGTAGCATTCCCTGTATCGTGTATGCGGGAATGTATTTGTTGTTGGGATAATAGGACCGGAGGAGAAGAATGGATGCTTTAAAGCTGTTTCAGGAATATATGGGAACCGGACTGATCGTTATATGGTTCCTGGTGAGTCTGTTGTATCTGTGGCTCACGGAGAAAAGAAAATATATCCGGGTGATGTTCCTTTATGTGCCGTTATTATTGCTGCTTGTCTTTTTTAATCCACTGGTGGCGAGGATCGTCTCCCGGATGGCGGACGGGGAAATCTATTACCGGATCCTGTGGCTGTTGCCTGTTACACCGGTGATCGCTTTCGGCACGGTGCAGTTTTGTGGAAAACTTGCCGGCGGAAAAAGATATGTGGGGATAACAGCAGCCATTGTCCTGTTCGTGGTATCCGGCAGCCTGATTTATAGGAACCCCAATTTTCAGAAGGCGGAAAATGTGTATCATGTCCCCCAGAGCGTTGTGGATATCTGCGATGCCATTGAAGTCCCGGGCAGAGAAGTCATGGCGGCATTCCCGGGAGAACTGCTGCAGTATGTGAGACAGTATTCCAATGTGGTATGTATGCCCTACGGCCGTGATATTGTGGTGAGCAAGTGGACAGTACAGAATGATCTCTACGATGTCATGGAACAGGAGACCATTGATGTACAGGAACTGGCGGAACTGGCCAGAGAGGAAGCCTGTGCCTATGTGGTCCTGCCGGAAAATAAAAGGCTGGTGGGGAAGATGCAGGATCAGGAATTTGAAGAATTCGCGAGAATGCACGGATATGTGATCTACAAAGATTCCACAGTGGATCTGTATTACTTTATGAATGAAACCCCGGAATAACGGAATAAAATGAAAGCTCCCGAAGCGGCAGGTAACTGCCTGCTTCGGGAGCTTTTTGCCGGCTTTTTATTTTTCCTGAGATGCATAATCCTTGGAATAATAATTCAGGAAGTATTCAAAACGTTTAGCGATAAGCTTACGTCCTTTTACATTCAGGTGCAGATTGTCGACAAGATATTCATCGGCATTATCTTCGGTAATGCTGCCGTACAGGTTATCCATGAAGGACACGCTGTGGATATTGGCAGAGTAACATTCCTTGATCACATAGGTGGATAACACATCACGACCGTTGTAAATATACATATCTGAGCTTACATAATCACCGTTCTCGTCTATGGCATAAGCATAGGTCGGCGACATTACGATAATACGGATCTGAGGGTAGTAATTCTGCAATACTTCGATGCTGGCTTCCAGATTACCGGTAAACTGTGTGGGATCCGTGGGGTTGTCATCGCTGTACATGGCGTTGCCGCACAGGTAATCGGTAGCATCGTACATAATGGCAACGGTATCGATCGTGTTGAAATCCAGGGTCTTCAATGTGTTGACCACTTCTTCCGCTTCGGGAGGTGTCCGGTCACCCAGAGCATTGGCTGCATCGGTATAATAGCCGTCCAGAGGAGCTCCGGCAGCCAGGCTCACCAGCCAGTACAGACAATAGGCATCCATGGGGGCAACGGTGGGATCGTAGTTCAACCGCTGCGCGGCAAGGTAACTTCCGCTGATGGAACAGTTATAAACGGTGGCCCCGGTCTCTTTGGCGATCAGGTTCGCCAGATTGTCGGAAGAGTCCCGGTCATCCGCAAAAGGAGCATTTCCGAAGACCACAATGTTGGAAGCATCGGTGATGACCATCTGGCCGTTTTCGTCGGTCAGGGGAATGATGGAATCCCAGCTGTCATCGTAGGAACCCTGTCCGTCCTTGAAAATTTCGGACTGACTGATCCGCTGCCCCCAGTGTGTGACGCGATATCCCACGACGCCGATGACTACGAGAAATACGAGGGCAAACAGTACATGGAAATTCAGAAAACGCCGGATCCCGGCAGGGGCGGAGGGCTCTTTGTCCCAGGGACCATCTTCTTCGTCATCGGTGGAAAAATCCTCTATGTCATCGGAAGTTTCCCGGGAATGGTTCACAGAGCCGGAACGGGGGGTTCGGGAAGTGGAATTTCCAGAATCTGTGTCTTGCATTGCATCGTTTTCCAGATCTACAATCTCAATATCCGGCATGTCGCTTACAGAAGATGCGGGGATATTATGGTTGTTATTATTTCGTTTCATGTATTCTCTCCGTTTCAGGTATTTCAATATTAGTGGTAAAAAGAGTTATTATGATTTTACTATTATACGAAAAGAAAGTCCATAATATTAGAAAGATTTAAGAAATTCTGAAGAAATGGATGAATGCCTTGAAGTGGGAAAAATACAATGCTATAATGTTACGGAATTGTTACACCGAGAATTATGAGCAGAAGGGATAGATAAGATGAAAAAATTATTTAACCATACAAAGCGTCCGGACCGTAACTGGGAAGAAGACGTACAGGATGGTTACGACTGGGACGAAGAATATACCGGAGACGAGGACGGCGAAGAATATTATGCCGATGGCGAAGAGGAAGAGTACACCGGAGAAGCCGACGGCGAGGAGTACTATGCCGATGGCGAAGAGGAAGAGTACACCGGAGACGAGGATGACGAGGAGTACTATGCCGATGGCGAAGAGGAAGAGTACACCGGAGACGAGGATGGCGAGGAGTACTATGCCGATGCCGAAGAGGAAGAGTACACCGGAGAAGCCGACGGCGAGGAGTACTATGCCGATGGCGAAGAGGAAGAGTACACCGGAGACGAGGATGACGAGGAGTACTAT
>JBNMJR010000069.1:0-10822 GCA_050873925.1 Acetatifactor sp. | reverse complement strand
GTATATAACAAGGGCTGCTTCTATGATGCCTGGAGTGAGTATTTCCACAACGATGTCTGGATGGAAGCCTTCGATGCCTGCGGGCTGGATCCGGATTTCTATTCCCACAGAGAACGTCCTCTGGATGAGATCCTGCCCTGGGATTTTCTGGACTGCGGTGTGTCCAGAGCCTTTTTGGAGAGAGAGTGGCAGAAGGCCAAAAACGAGACGATCTCCCCGAACTGCAAACAGGCCTGCCAGGGCTGCGGTGCCGCCAGATTCGGCTGCGGTATCTGTGTGGAGCCCAGAGGGTAACCGTAAAAGCCAGGCCCTTGTGGCATGTTATAAAGTGTAAACGAATACGAAGAAAGGGAAATTGCAGGTCTTTCCCGAAGACCTCATAGAAATCTGACAGAAATTATGAAGTTAAGAATCAAGTTTAAGAAATACGGACCGGTGCGTTTCATCGGACATCTGGATGTCATGCGTTTCTTCCAGAAGGCCAACCGCAGAGCGGAACTGGATGTAGCCTATACCGGAGGCTTCAGCCCCCATCAGATCATGTCTTTTGCCGCACCATTAGGTGTGGGACTGACCAGTAACGGAGAATATATGGATCTGGAAGTCCATTCCCTGACCTCCTGTGAGGATGTGAAGCAGCGGTTAAATGCCGCTTCTGTGCCGGGGATCGAGATCACTTCCGTGAAGATCCTGCCGGACAAGGCCGGAAATGCCATGGCCAGCGTTGCCGCTGCCGGATACACGACAGCTTTCCGTGAAGACAGAGGACCTCATTTTGATCTGGTGCCTGCTGTGGATCGTTTTCTTGCTAAAGAAGAGATCCTTATCACCAAGGAGACCAAAAAAGGCAGCCGGGAGATCAATTTAAAAGAAGGCATCTATGAGATGAAGGTGGTGGAATCCGATAAGATCTACCTGTTAGTGGATGCTTCCAGTGCCGGAAATATCAAGCCCATTCAGGTCATAGAGGCATTGTTTTCCGATAACGGAGAGACTCTGGCGGAAAATGCCCTTCTGGTCAACAGAGAAGAGACCTATTTAAGAAACGATGCGGGAGAACTTCTTCCGCTGGATGCCATAGGCTATGACAGCGAGGAGGCTTACAAGGCAGCTTCCGGGGATGCCCAATGAGCCGCAGTCTCACCGGCGGAAGACCGGCCAGAGAAAAAGAAGTAAATGAAATCCGTAAGTCTACGGACTGCACGGAAGGGAAACTGATCTTCACCTGTCTGCGGGAGCGGAAAGCGGCACTGCTTGTCAATGCCCGTGGTGTTGCCGCCATTCGTGTATTACGTCCGGATTCCAGCAAGATCGGCGGAATCTATCTGGGGAAAATACAGAATGTGGCAAAAAATATTGATGCCTGCTTCGTGGAGATCACCCCCGGTGAACTGTGTTTTCTGCCCTTGCGGGAAGCCGACGTTGCTCATCTGACCAACAGAACGGCCGACGGCACTCTGAAAGCAGGAGATGAACTGGTGGTCATGGTCACCAGAGATGCCCAGAAAACAAAGCGTGCCTCCGCCACAGCGGACCTTTTCCGTATGAAACAGCTGCTTGTCAAAAACGGAAGTGCCCCTGAGAAGGCTTCAGATGCTCTTCAGAGCCTTTTGGAGCAGGCGGCCCATAAAATATGCTTCACCTGTCTTTTGAAGCCTTCTGAGGCTGTTTACGAGGTTCTGGAACAACTGGCAGATCCTTCCGAATACTCGGAGATCCTTACCGATGATCCTCAGATCTATCGTCAGCTGTCAGAAAACGATCATCCTCTGCTTGCACAAAAATCCCTCAGGCTTTATGACGATCCTGCAATCTCCTTACGCCTGCTGTATTCTCTGGAACGAGGCATGGAGGAAGCCATGGATACGAGGGTATGGTTAAAATGCGGCGGTTATCTGGTCATCGAGCCCACGGAAGCCATGACGGTGATCGATGTCAATTCCGGCAAAAATGAAGCCAAAAAAGTGGGAGCGGATACTTATTTTCAGGTGAATCTGGAAGCCGCAGAAGAGGTAGCCAGACAGTTGCGTCTGCGAAATCTGTCCGGTATCATTATCGTGGATTTCATCAATATGACAGAAAAAGAACGACAAAAGGAATTGCTGGAGACCTTAAGAAACCTGACCGCTGGGGATCCACAACATCCCCGAATAGTGGATATGACACCTTTGGGTCTGGTGGAGATCACCCGGAAAAAGTCTCATCCCACGCTCGCGGAACAATTTAAAAAATCATAAAGTATATGATCACAAATTATAACCAGTCAGTGACAGGATTGTTACCGGCTGGTTTTTGTTATATTTCACAATTTTAGGAAACTCTTTTTGGCAAAATCGTTTCTTGAATCTTATTTTTAAAAATGCTACTCTGTTCTTATAGGAAACCAGAAATTGTTTTTAAGTTTCCAAATCGTAATTGTAATCTTAACGAACGGAGGATATAGAAGCGATGGATACCACAGAAGGTCTGCAAAAAAATATTCTCGACGCCACCCTGCGTGTCTTTGATCAAAAAGGATTAAAATTCACCATGGATGATCTGGCGAAAGAACTCTCGATCAGCAAGAAAACCATCTATACCGTGTACGATGACAAAGAAGCCCTGTTTCTTGCCATGGTGGATTATATCTTTGATTCCATCAAGGAAAGCGAGCAGATGATTCTGACAGATTCAGCCTTAAGTGTGTTGGAAAAGCTGCATCGGATCCTGGGCGTGCTTCCGGAAGGTTATCAGAATATTGATCTGCGGAAATTATATTCCCTCCGGGACAAATACCCAAAAATCTACCAAAAGGTAGAACTTAGACTTTCCACCGGCTGGGAGCCTACGATCCAACTGATTAAAATGGGAATGGCAGAGGGCAGTATCCGGCCGGTTCCCATCTGTCTGGTGAAAATGATGCTGGAAGCCTCCATTGAACAGTTCTTCCAGCGAGATATTCTCTCCCGGAATCAGCTGACTTATGCCGATGCTCTGAAAGAAGTCGTGGATATTCTTATGTATGGCATTGCGGCAAAAACGGAATAAAACGTAAGAAAGGAACGAACCATGAATCAACGGATCTATTTAAACGAAGACTGGCTTTTTACCGAGAGATTTCAAGACGAAATGTCCGGTCTGGAATATCCGGAGGAGGCATTGCAGCCTGTCCGTATCCCTCATACCTGTAAAGAGACACCGTTTCACTATTTTGATGAATCCATTTACCAGATGGTCAGCGGTTACAGACGCCATCTGTATATTCCCGAAGAATGGCAGGACAAACGGATCCTGCTTACCTTCGAGGGAGCCGGTCACGACAGTACCGTCTATTTTAACGGAAGCAAAGTGGGAGAGCACCATTGCGGTTACACCGCCTTTACTGTAGATCTGTCGGCATATGCGAACTACGGGCAGGACAATGTGCTGTGTGTCCGTCTGGACAGCAGAGAGGACTTAAATGTACCTCCCTTCGGTTACGTGATCGACTACATGACCTACGGAGGTATCTACCGGGATGTGTATCTGGAAGTGAAGGAGCAGACTTCCCTTCAGGATGTTTTTGTACATACGAAGCTCACACCGGAGGCTGCTCAGGTGACTTCTGAAATCACTTTTTATGGAGTTGAGAAAGACCTTCAGGTCAGACAATATTATGCGTTAAAAGGCGATGCTGCAACGGCAGGCACGGCATCAGATACAACGGCAGATTCCGGCTGGCAGCTTCTCTGCGTGCAGGATGTCCCCACAGATACCACGGTTGGAACACCGTTCCGTGTTCAGAGAACGATCCCACATCCTTTCTTGTGGGATACCAATCATCCGCATCTGTATCGGTTGAAAACCCAGCTTTGGCAGGGAGAACAGCTTCTGGACGAATCCGAAGTCACTTTCGGTATCCGGGAAGCGGTTTTCAAAAAAAACGGCTTTTATCTCAATGGCAAAAAACTGCGGATCCGAGGGCTGAACCGTCATCAGAGTTATCCTTATGTGGGCTATGCCATGCCGGAGAGTATGCAGAAACTGGATGCAGACCTGTTGAAAAAAGAGCTGGGGCTGAATGCTGTGCGGACTTCCCATTATCCCCAGAGTCATTATTTTCTGGAGCGCTGTGACGAACTGGGACTCCTGGTATTCACGGAATTTCCCGGCTGGCAGCATATCGGTGACGATGCCTGGAAGGCACAGGCGGTGGCAAATGCAGAAGACATGATCCGCCAGTACCGCAATCATCCCTCCATTATTTTGTGGGGTGTGCGGATCAACGAATCTCCGGACGATGACTCTTTTTACGAAAAGACCAATGCCGTGGCACATAAGCTGGATCCCACAAGACCTACCGGCGGTGTCCGGGCCATTAAAAAAAGCCATCTGCTGGAAGATGTCTATACCTATAATGATTTTCTCCACGACGGCGAGACACCCGGCTGCGATCCGAAGACCAAAGTTACCTCCGATACCGAAAAGCCTTATCTGATCAGCGAATACAACGGACACATGTATCCCACCAAGGCTTTCGACAATGAGGAGCGCCGCAGTGAACATGCGGTCCGTCATGCCAATGTGCTGAATGCCGTGGCGGGACAGGAGGATATTGCCGGAAGCTTCGGCTGGTGTATGTTCGATTACAATACGCACCGGGACTTCGGAAGCGGTGACCGAATCTGTTATCACGGTGTCATGGATATGTTCCGCAATCCAAAGCTGGCTGCTTCTGTGTACGCCTGTGAGCAGGAGGAAACACCGGTCCTTCAGATCACTTCCTCCATGGACATCGGAGAGCATCCCGGCTGTAACCGCGGCAACCTTTATATTCTGTCCAATGCCGACAGTGTTAAGATGTATAAAAACGACCGGTTCATCAAGGAATACCGGCCGGAAATGTCCTCGTATAAACATTTAAAGCACGGTCCCATTCTGATCGATGATTTTATCGGAGATGCTTTGGAAAAGAACGAACGCTTCCGACCGAAGCATGCGAAGGAAATGGCAGATGCCATGAATGTGGTGGCCAGAGGCAGTCTGAACCATATTCCGAAGAGATTGTATCCCACCGCCTTAAAACTGGCGCTGCTGTATCATATAGATTTTGCGGAAGTGACAAAACTGTATACGAAGTACATCGGCGACTGGGGCGGTACCGCTACCGTATATCGTTTCGATGCCATCAAAGACGGCAAAGTCATAAAATCCGTCACCAAAGAACCGGTTCGGGAGATCCGGCTGGAGGCAGAAGCGGATCATACGGATCTGACAGAGCATCACAGCTATGATGTGGCACTGGTGCGGATCCGTGCTGTAGATACCCATGACAATGTGCTTCCTTTTTATCAGGAGCCGGTTCGGATCATGACAGAAGGTGACATTGCCATCATCGGACCTGACACTATTGCCTTACAGGGCGGTATGGGCGGCACCTATGTGAAGAGTCTGGGAAGATCCGGTCATGGAACTTTGTTATTACAGTCCCAGACCGCAGGGGAAATTCGGATACCGTTTCAGATTACTGTTTGATTTCAGATAAAATTAAGAAGAAAGGATCAGGATTAACTATGCGTTTGAGCGGAAAAGAAAAGTTTTCTTATGGACTGGGTGCGGTCGGCAAGGATATGGTATATATGTTGTCCGCCAGCTATATTTTATATTATTATCAGGACATTTTAGGAGTAAATGCCGTAGCTATGGGAATCATCCTGCTGGCAGCCAGAGTGTTTGATGCCTTTAATGATCCCTTCATGGGTGTCATCGTGGCAAAGACCAGAACACGCTGGGGAAAATTCCGCCCCTGGCTGATGATCGGCACCGTAACCAATGCCATTGTTCTGTTTCTGATGTTCTCGGCTCCGCCTGCACTGAATGGAAGCGGGCTGGTGGCTTATGCGGCCGTTACTTATATTCTCTGGGGTGTGACCTATACCATGATGGATATTCCCTTCTGGTCCATGATCCCGGCATTCACTCACAGTGGAAAAGAGCGGGAGAGTCTGTCTACCTTGGGCCGTTCCTGTGCCGGTGTGGGCTCCGCAATCATCACCGTCATTACCATGCTCTGTGTCAATGCTCTGGGCGGGGGAGAAGAGCGGGTTGGCTTTTCCCGTTTTACTCTGATCATTGCCGTGCTGTTCGTGGTATTCATTGCCGTTACCTGCCTGAATATCAAGGAAAAATCCACCGTGGATGTGGACGCTCCCTCCATCGGCCAGATGTTCAAAGCGTTGCTGCAAAACGATCAGGCCATGGCTGTGGTGATCACCATCGTGCTGATCAACTGTGCCGTTTATACGACCTCCAATCTGGTGATCTATTTCTTCAAATATGATTTTGGAGGAGAGACCTGGTACAATTCCTACACCCTGTTCAATACCTTCGGCGGAGCAGTGCAGATCCTGTCCATGATGCTTCTGTTCCCATTGTTTCGTAAGTTTATGAGCACTATCCGGATCTTCTATGTCAGCTTCCTGATGGCTATTGCAGGATATTTAGTGCTGTTATTCTTATGTTTCACCAATATGGGCAATGTATTCTTACTGTTCATTCCCGGCTTCCTGATCTTTGCCGCCAATGGCATGCTGACAGTGTTGACCACCGTATTTCTGGCCAACACGGTAGATTACGGTCAATGGAAAAATCACCGCAGAGACGAGAGTGTCATTTTCTCCATGCAGACCTTCGTGGTAAAGCTGGCTTCCGGTGTGGCCGCGCTAGTGGCCTCTCTGTGCCTGAATCTCTGCCATTTGAATTCGGATACCAGTGATGCGGTATCGGCAGCAACCGGAGCTTCCGAAGGCTCTGTGGTGGGGCTTCGCATGACCATGACACTGTTCCCCATCCTGTTACTGGTCATCGGTGTCATATTCTTTCATAAGAAATATCAACTGAGTGAGGAACGGTTAAAAGAGATTCAGGAGGCACAATTATGATCCAGATTGTAAAAGATAAAAACCCATGTTTTTTTCTACAGACAGCCCACAGTACTTACGGAATGCGAGTCATGGAGACCAGGCATCTGGAGCACCTGTATTACGGGGAGCGGATCACTGTGGACGAAACGGATCCTTCCTCCTGTGCACCTCTTGTCATGCAGAGAGCCTTTGCTCCGGGAAATACCTGTGTCTATGACACAGAGCATCCGCAGATTTCCATGGAAGATGTCTGTCTCGAAGTTGGTACCTGCGGAAAAGGAGACATCAGAGAGCCTTTTCTGGAAGTACGGTTTACTGACGGAAGTGTCACCTTTGATTTTACCTTTGCCTCTTATGAGGTTTTCACCTTAAAAGACAGGGATCAACGTCTACAGGCTTCCGGACTGCCTCACAGCTATTCGGAATCTGAAAATGACTCGGCGGAATGCCTTCAGATTGTTTTACAGGATGTTACAAATCATTTGGAACTGCAGCTGTTTTATACCGTGTATGAAGACTGTGACGTGATCACCCGCAGTGCCTGCCTAGTAAATCATTCTGACGCAGTTGTCACCGTTGAAAGATGCATGAGTGCCCAATTGGATCTGACAGAGGATTATTCCGTGATCACACATTTCAGTGGAGCCTGGGCCAGAGAAATGCACAGAGAGCAGATCTCGCTTTCTTCCGGCAAATTTGTCAATTCTTCTTATACCGGGACTTCCTCTAACAGAGCGAATCCTTTTCTGAGCCTGAGTGCTGAGAACACTTGTGAGACCAGTGGTCCCTGTATTGGCAGCAACCTGATCTACAGTGGGAATCATTATGAAGCCCTTGAGAAGGATTCTTATGGGAAGCTTCGATTTGTTGCCGGTATCAATCCCCGGAGTTTTTCCTGGCAGCTGGCACCTGAGGAGACTTTCCATGCCCCGGAGGCAGTCTTAAGTTACTCTGTGGGCGGCTTCCGTGGTCTCAGCACGCAGCTGCATTCCTTTATCCGGGAGCATATTGTAAGAGGTGTCTGGAAACGCAAGCCCCGACCTGTCCTGTTAAACAGCTGGGAGGCCTGTTATTTCAAAATTGATGAGAAGAAGCTTTTACAGCTGGCAAAAGCCGGAAAAGAAGCAGGAATTGAGCTGTTTGTCATGGATGACGGATGGTTTCTCGGCCGTAACGACGATACTTCCTCTCTGGGGGACTGGGAACCTGACCCGAAAAAACTGCCCGGAGGAATTGCCTCTCTCAGCCAAAAATTAAAGGAACTTGGTATGGATTTCGGTATCTGGGTAGAGCCGGAGATGATCAGTGAGCACAGTAAGCTCTATAAAGAGCATCCCGACTGGGCCATGAAGATTCCCGGGCATCCCCATTCCGAAGGGCGAAATCAGTGCATTCTGGATCTCTGTAATCCGGAAGTCAGACACTATGTGATCGAACAAATGACGAAGGTATTTTCTTCCGGTGACATCCGTTACGTGAAGTGGGATATGAACCGGATTTTCAGTGATATCTATGCTCCCAGCCTGCCCGCAGAAAAGCAGGGTGAAACCGCTCACCGCTATGTGCTGGGACTGTATCAGATCATGGAAGAATTGACGGCACGTTTCCCTGAGATTCTGTTTGAAGGGTGCAGTGCCGGCGGAAACCGGTTTGATCTGGGCATTCTGTGTTATTTTCCTCAGATCTGGGCCAGTGACAATACGGATGCCCTGTGCCGCACGGAAATTCAGAACAATTACAGCTACGGATATCCCTTATCTGTATTTACGGCGCACGTGTCATCCTGTCCCAATCATCAGACCTTACGGATCACGCCCCTTGAGAGTCGTTTTCAGGTGGCTTCCTTTGGGGTCCTGGGATATGAATGTAATCTCAAAGACCTGTCCAAAAAGGAGCTGCAGGAGATCAGCGAACAGATCACCCTGTATAAAAAATGGCGGGATGTGTTCCAGTTCGGAACCTTTTATCGTGGAGTGAAAAATGAGATTCTCGGCGAAGAAACCCTGTCCTGGACCTGCGTTTCCCCGGATGGCAGAAGAGCAGTGGGGATGTACTTCCAGCGTCTGGCAACCCCCAATCAGCCACATGCATGTTACAAGCCTGCAGGGCTGCTTCCCGATGTAAAATATCATTTCTACAGCCGGAATATCAAGTACAACCTCAAGGACTTCGGAGATCTTGTGAACACCGTTTCTCCGGTTCATATAAAACAGGGGTCCGCCTTACAGGCGATCCTGTCACGATTTGTGAATATGGAAGGGGAAAAAGAAGATCTTACCGCCTACGGAGATACCCTGATGCGCGCCGGAGTCGCCCTGAAGCCCGCTTTCGCCGGTACCGGATACAATTCCGACACAAGACTGTTCCCGGATTTTTCCTCCAGAATTTACTTTATGGAAGCTGTGGAATAAATAATAATGCTTTTTACGTACCGACCACCAAAAGTCAGACCTGAAAATCTAACGTTGGGAGGTCGGTATTGTAATAATCCGGGAGAGATGATAGTGTATATATAGATATAATATAGATAGTTTAAAAAATCAATGTTTGAGGGAGGAAACCGTATGAAAAAGCTTATTTCAATGGTTCTTTGTCTTGTGTTGGTACTTTCATTGGTTGGTTGTGGAAATAATGATCAAAGTTCAGATACGCATGATGCGAAGAACTACGAAGAAGGTTATATAGCTGGCTATGAGGCTGGGTATAATGATGGGAAGCAGCAAATGGCTGAAAACAAAAAGTGCTTTGCTCAGTTTTCGGGGTCTTTTACAGCTACCGTCGAGCAACTCTTGCCGGATTACTTTGCGCTTCCGGGAAAAACGATTGCCGTAGTTCATTTCTTTCAGGATAAACCATTTTTGCTTCGCTTTCAGGAAGATATGACCGGAAAACTTGTTGAAGGAACGGTTTATGTGTTTGAGTTCAAGACATTTGAAGTTGAACTTCCGGCTGATAAGGAAAATCCAGATATTCCGGACTATATGTATTCCATAGATGTTACTAATTATAGAGTTGCGGAAGATGGCGAACTCGGGTTGGAAAGCATAATGCCGACTGTTGAAATAATATCGAAGTAAGTTAACCGAATTATTTAATAAGAAATTAGTCCTTACTACGATAGCAGACGCCGAACCAACTATGCGCAAAACACAAGTTTAACGAATAGTTCAACAAAGAAATGGCCCTAAAGTACTTTCCGCGGCTGCTTTTAGCAGATTTCATCGGAATCGAGCAATATGGTAAAAGGCCCGTCATTTAACAGGGTCACTTTCATATCGGCTCCAAAGATTCCTTTTTCCACCGTAGCGACGCTTTCGCGGCATCTGGCAATAATGTATTCGTAAAGTTCATTGGCCATATCTGGATTACCGGCTTTGATAAACGAAGGACGATTGCCTTTCTTGCAGTCTGCGTACAATGTAAATTGTGATACCAGCAACAATTCGCCGTCTACCGCATGCAGATCCAGATTGGTCTTGCCCTGGGCATCTTCAAAAATCCGCAGTCCCAGAAGCTTCTTGATCATTTTGTCGGCAATCTCTCTGGTGTCTGTCTCGGCCACACCAATCAGTACCAGAAAACCCTTGCCGATGCTGCCTGTCACATTTCCGTCGACTTTTACCTCTGCATGCTGTACCCGTTGTATTACAAATCGCATCCGTCTACTTCTCTCCTACGTTTTTCTCTTCTTGATCTTTTTTATCCTGTTTGGAATCAGTTTGATTTTTAATCTCATGATCCTTTTGTAGTCTGGAATCCAGCTGATGGAACCCTTCCTCGTCAATATTCTTAAGATAAGAATACTTCACAGTCTCCACCGGAAGGTCTTTTTTCCGAAGGAATGTATTGACTACCGCCTTAATTGCTGCATAGATCACCGCAAAAATAGGTACTCCGACGATCATGCCGAGGATTCCGAACAATCCACCAGATACCGTGAT
>JBNMJR010000068.1:0-10853 GCA_050873925.1 Acetatifactor sp. | reverse complement strand
GCTGTCTCCCTCCGATGAAACCGCCCCCGGTGCCACTCCTTTCGATCCGGCAAGTCTGATTGCCAGCGGGATCACACAGGTGCAGCGCCCGCCGTTAAGTCTCACAGGACAAGGGGTAATTCTCTGTTTTATCGATACCGGGATCGACTATCGGGATCCCGCCTTTCTGGATGAAAACGGGGACAGCCGCATTCTGGCACTCTGGGATCAGACGATCCAGACAGGCACCCCGCCGGAGGGGTTAAAATACGGTTCCGAATACCGCAGAGAAGAGATCAACCGGGCGCTGCGTTCCGAAGATCCTTACACCATTGTTCCCTCCAGAGACGAAAACGGTCACGGCAGTATTCTCGCCGGAGTTGCTGCCGGCAGTGTGGTACGGCAGGGAAGTACCTATATCGGTGCCGCTCCGGGTGCCGACATCGTAGTGGTAAAGCTGAAAGAATGCAAACAATATCTGCGCAGCTTTTATCTGGTGCCGCAGGATGTCCCCGCCTATCAGGAAAACGACATTATGCTGGGCATTAAATATGCAGAATCCTTCGTTCGACTCTTCGAACGACCGGTAGTCATCTGTCTGGGACTGGGCACGAATCAGGGAGATCACGCGGGAAGTTCCGCTCTGTCCCGGTATCTCTCCTCCCTCGCTGTCCGCAGAAGCCGTGCCGCCATCGTCTGTGGTGGAAATGAAGGAAATGCCTCCCACCATTACCATGGGATGTTAAGCAGCCAGACCTCAGAGGGAACCGCCCGGGATGTGGAAATCCGGGTCAGTGAAGGCAGTATCGGTTTCTGGCTGGAACTCTGGGGTACCCTACCGGATGCTTTCAATATCAGTGTCCGCACCCCGGGCGGTGAGACGATTCCCGAACTTCGTCTCAGTCTGCAACAGAGTGTGACTTACTCTTTTATCTACGAAAAAAGCAGAGTCACGATCGACTCTGCTCTGGTGGAAGAAAATTCCGGGGAGGAACTGATCCTTCTGCGGATTCAGGATCCCACGCCCGGTATCTGGACCTTTCGTGTCTCTGCCTCCGGCAATTTATATAACGGCAGTTTTCACATGTGGCTGCCCATTACGGAATTCCTGTCATCCCCGGTATATTTTCTGAATCCGGACCCCTATATGACCCTGACGGAACCCTCTATGGCACCGGAAGTCCTGAGTGTATCCACTTACAATGCGGAAAACAACAGCTTCTATGTAGAATCCGGCAGAGGCTTCGGACGCACGGGGCAGATCCGCCCGGACCTGGCGGCTCCCGGAGTCAATGTCTCCACGATTCGCGGCCGCCGCACCGGAAGCAGTCTGGCCGCCGCCATCACTGCCGGGGCCGTGGCGCAGTTTTTCCAGTGGGCCGTCATCGAGGGGAACAATCGTCTGGCGGAGAGCCTGGAGATCCGCAGTTACTTTATCCGCGGCGCCCTGCGCACTCCGGGACTGTCCTATCCCAACCGGGACTGGGGCTACGGCCGGTTAAATCTGGAGGAAACCTTTAATGCCCTGCTGCGGGTATAGCTAGATGATCTCCTGCAATGCATAAACAGGCTGTACTCCGCACACACCGTTAATCTTGCGCACGCTGCGTTCCAGTTTTTCCAGTTCTTTTTCCGAGGTCACATCCGCTTTCACGAGAAAGTCATATTCTCCCTCCACCTGATAGCAGGATGTAACCTCCGGCTGCTGCCGCATTCTGCCCATAAAACCGGCATGATATTTTTTATGTTGCACCGTTACTTCTAAAAATACTTCCATAATCCACCTCTTTTCCCAAGTTTTTTGCTCGACCATCGTATATAAAGAAAGAGGAAAGACACCGCGCACGCGATATCTCTCCTCTTTGAAAGTGATTGCATCTTACCATATTCTTTCTATACTTACAAGTCGTCTGATAAATCTTATCAGAATTTTAATATTTCGGACAATACTTCCTGCCGATTTGTACGTTATATACTTATTTTGTATCCGTTCTGGAAAAAATTCTGGCATAGCCATAGGATAACGGACGGTCCGTCATGTCTGCAAAACGCAGGGGAAAGCTCTCCTTTTCCTCCATGCGGTTCGGGCAGTCCCTCCTGCCACACCCCAGACAGATTCCGGCACATTTGGTAAAGACATCCTTCGTCAGTTCCGCATAAAATACCACACTTTTCTTTGGGATCATACAATAAGCCTCATTACAGGTAACGGGCAGCTGCAGTTCCTCCAAAAGTGTGGGCAGATTTTCCAAGTGCAGCCTGTTGCTTAATCTTTTATTCGAAGCCGCAGATTCCGATCCCAGAAAATGCAGTCTGGCCACATGCAGTTCTCTGTGGGCAGCAACCCACTGTGTATAGGCCTGATAGCTTTTTAATAATAATTCGCTGGACAGCACCTCGATCATATAACTCTCTGTCAGAAGACCGTCTCGCAAATACTTCTCCTGTAAATCATCGATCCCTTTTCCCAAAGTAATGCCTACAGCCAAAAAAGACCGTTCCTCTCCGGGAAAAGTCTCTCCACAATCTCTGTCCTGCCATCCCGCCTCTGTCTCCAGACAGGGCATCATCTGCTCCGCTATCTGCTTCAGATTGGGATATTCTTCCGGATCATAATGATATTTTTTCATAACACCGTGCAGGAATTGTTCATCCCTGCACAGTGCTGTAATTTCTGGAAATAATGGTTGCATTCTCTCACCCGCTGTTTAGTCCTGTTTTACATGCAGGCATCTCACAGCATTGAGAACTGCCAGTACCATAACTCCTACATCTGCGAAGATAGCGACCCACATGTTGGCGATACCCAGCGCACCCAGGATCAGGCAGATGGCCTTGACTGCCAGCGCAAACACGATGTTCTCGTAGACGATGCGCAGACATTTCCGGGAAATCCGCATAGCCAGAGCGATCTTGGCGGGATTGTCATCCATCAGAACCACATCCGCTGCCTCAATGGCTGCATCGGAGCCGAGAGCTCCCATGGCAATACCGATATCCGCACGGGACAATACCGGTGCATCATTGATACCGTCACCCACGAATGCCAGCTTTTCCTTCTCGCTCTTATCCTGCAACAGCTTCTCCACGCAGCTTACCTTGTCTGCGGGAAGCAGTTCGCTGTGTACCTCATCTAATTTTAACTCACCGGCCACATGTTCTGCAACTGTTTTGCTGTCACCGGTCAGCATGACGCATTTCTTCACACCGGAATTCTTCAGAGAGCGAATAGCTTCCTTCGTACCATCCTTGATCACATCGGAGATCAGAATGTATCCGGCATATTTTCCGTCTACCGCCACATGGACCACCGTACCGACACCGGTATTTTCCGTATAGGACAGATTCAGGCTCTTCATCAGCTTCGCATTACCGGCTGCTACCTGTTTGCCGTTTACCTTGGCGGTAACGCCATGTCCGCTGATTTCTTCCACGTCACTTACGTTGGAAGCCTCCAGTTCCTTGCCGTAAGCAGTCTTCAGGCTCTTGCTGATGGGATGGCTGGAATAGCTCTCTGCGTAAGCAGCATATTCCAGCAGTTCCTCCTCTGTAAAATCCTTGCCGGGATAGATACCCGTTACATCAAATACACCTTTGGTCAGGGTACCGGTCTTGTCAAATACCACATATTTGGTCTCAGACAATGCTTCCAGATAGTTGGAACCTTTCACCAGAATACCGCAGGCACTTGCCGCTCCGATTCCTCCGAAGAAAGAAAGGGGAATGGAAATGACCAGTGCGCAGGGACAGCTGATTACCAGGAAGGTCAGAGCACGGATGATCCAGGTACTCCAGGCTGCCGGGTTGCCCATGATCAGGTTGATTACAGGAGGCAGGATTGCCAGGGCCAGCGCACTGTAGCAGACTGCAGGCGTATAATATCTTGCGAACTTCGTAATAAAGTTCTCAGACTTGGACTTCTTCATGCTGGAGTTCTCTACCAGATCCAGGATCTTGGATACGGTGGATTCTCCGAATTCCTTGGTGGTACGGATCTTAAGTAATCCGGTCAGGTTCACGCAACCGCTGATCACATCCTGATCCACAGTGATCTCTCTGGGAACGCTCTCACCGGTCAGGGCACTGGTATTCAGGGTGGAAGTACCTTCCACTACCACGCCATCGATGGGAACCTTCTCCCCGGGACGTACCACGATCACGGTTCCGATCTCTACATCGTCGGGATCTACCTGCTCTAAGCTGCCGTCTTCTGCCTCAATATTGGCATAGTCCGGACGGATATCCATCAGGGCGCTGATGTTCTGACGGCTCTTGCCCACGGCCACCGCCTGGAACAGTTCACCGATCTGGTAGAACAGCATAACAGCCACACCTTCGGAATACTCTCCCAGTCCCATGGCACCTACCGTAGCTACCGCCATCAGGAAGTTCTCATCAAACACTTCTCCGTGCATAATGCCCAGCACGGCTTTTCTGAGAATATCATATCCGATCACCGCATAAGGAATCAGGTACAGCAGTCCCAGCCAGATTCCTTCCAAGGGTACAAAATGTAAAACAACCAGCAATACTGCCGCTACAATAATGCGGATCAATACTTTTTTCTGTTTCTTAGTCATAGCTTCCTCTTTTCCGAGAGCATCCTATAAATAGATCTCACAGTCATCCTCTACTCTCTTGCAGGCTTTTACCACGTTCTCCATAACAGCCTTCTCATCGCTGCCATCTGCGAATTCCACCTTCATCTTCTGGGTCATGAAGCTGACGGTTGCATCGGCAACACCCTCTACCTTCTTCGCTGCATCCTCCATCTTCAGAGCACAAGCTGCACAATCTACTTCGATCTTGTAAGTTTTCTTCATGGTAATATCCTCCTCTTTCTCCATTAGCATTTCCATATTTTTAGTTGCTAATGATTTGCATTTAGTTTTAATATTCATTCATATGAACCACTGTTCATATGTTTATATTACCATAAGACTGGAAAAAGTCAATAGTGTTTTTTAATGTTTTGGATGCTTTCAAGAAAACAGTAGCCCACGTTGGGGTAAGGACAAGCAGACTCTAAGTAGACGTCGGTACCATAGCGTCCAAAAGGACGCATTGCGAGGGTACTTTCCTCGCTTATGTACCGTTACGATCTACTTTCGAAGCGAAAGCGGGTCTGCGGTTCTTACCCCAATGCGGGCTACGGGGATTTTTAATTAACTTTCTATTTATCTTCCACGGAAATCTGCCTCAGATTCTCCACAGGTTCCAGAATCTCATTGCTGCGGATGTCGATAATCGGTCCGCCGGTTCCTTCGATATATTCTCTGGTAATGGTGACTCTTCCGATATTATCATCCTTCGGGATCTCATACATGATATCCAGCATAAAGTCCTCAATGATGGAACGCAGGGCTCTGGCACCGGTGTCCCGCTTCATTGCCTTCTCGGCAATGGCATCCAGGGCATCGTCCGTGAACTCCAGTTTTACTTCATCCAATTCCAGGAGCTTCTGATACTGCTTCAGGATGGCATTCTTCGGCTCCTTCAAGATCTTCACCAACATCTCCTTGCTCAGTCCCTGCAACGTGCAGATGATGGGCAGACGGCCGATGAACTCCGGGATCATACCGAATTTACGAATATCCTCCACGGTCACCTTGGATAAAATATCGGTATCCTTATCGTATTTATCCTTCAGTTCCGAGTTGAAACCGATGGATGCGGTCTTGGTCAGGCGTTCCTTGATGATCTCGTCCAGATCCGGGAAAGCACCGCCGCAAATGAACAGGATGTTGCGGGTGTTCACCGTAGCTAACGGAACCATGGCATTTTTGCTGTTGGCGCCTACCGGCACCTCCACTTCCGCACCCTCCAGAAGTTTTAACATACCCTGCTGTACGCTTTCTCCGCTGACATCCCGGGAATTGGTGTTTTTCTTCTTGGCGATCTTATCGATCTCATCGATGAAAATAATACCTTTTTCCGCTTTCTCCACATCGTTGCCGGCGGCTGCCAGCAATTTGGATACCACGCTCTCGATATCATCACCGATATAACCGGCCTCAGTCAGGGAAGTGGCATCGGCAATGGCCAGAGGCACATCCAACAGTTTCGCCAGTGTCTTCACCAGATAGGTCTTACCGGAACCGGTGGGGCCGATCATGAGAATGTTGGACTTTTCGATTTCGATCTCATCCATGGTATCGGTGGCCACTCTCTTGTAATGGTTGTATACTGCTACGGAAATGACCTTCTTGGCTTTTTCCTGTCCCACCACATATTCATCCAGACTGGCTTTGATCTTATGAGGAGCCGGAATGTCCTTGATGTTGAATACCGGCTTGGGGCCTTCCGCCTTCTTTTTCTTCTTCAGTTTCTGCTTGTTGGGGATGCCGCCGTCTCCCTGCAGGTCCGCCAGATTCACAAAGCTGATATTGGGGAATCCGTTCTGTCCGTTAAACTGGTTGAAATCATTGGGATTGTTCAGCATGCCCTGATAATCGAACTGGCTCACGGTCTCCATAGTCTTGTGCATACAGTCATCGCAGATGCAGATATGATTGGGCAGCTTGAACATTCTGCCTGCCTTGCTCTCCGGTCTGCGGCAGATAAAGCATACATCCTCGTATTCGCTGCTGTCTTTTTTGTCATCTTCCTTCTTTTCGGCAGAATCTTCTTTTGCGGTATCCTCTACCTGCGTGCTCACATTATCCTGCGTTTCACTCAGATTGGCCTCTGTTTTTTCCTCTTCAGGAATCACTTCTCTATAATCATCATTGTAATTATCTGTCATGTTATTCTCCTCATTGTTTACTACCATTATTACGCAGTGTATCTCGGTAACGCCAGGCGTTCCCTCGATGTCCGGGCTTCGCCCTATCATCCCCGGCCATTACACAATAGTGCCTGCAAGCAGTCATATTGCGTAATACCCGTGTCTGACACTGCTCATGCCTACGCTCATTATACCCAATCCACTTGAGGGGTACAAGTGAAGTTTTTCTAAACAAAAACCCCGGGGAACCAAAAGGCTCACCCGGGGCATATTCCAAATTTTCAGGGTTTTGATTTTATTTTTCTTTATTTCTGGCTTGCAGGTCTGCTGCCCAGTGTCAGATTCAACTCTATGGATACGTACTCACCATTCTGAGGTCTCTGTACCGTCACTGTGGTGGAATCACCTGCTGCATAATACTGCAACATTTTCTGCAGATCAGAGTAGGAGGTGATACTGCTGCCGTCAAACTTGGTAATGATATCACCTTTCATGATACCGGCATTGGCTGCTGCACTGCCTTCCTCCACGGATACTACATAGATGCCTTCCGGCATGTTGTACATCTGGGAGATCTGGGAAGTTACCTCCTGCAGAGAGATGCCGATGTAACCGACTTCATCCTCTGCCACTTTGGTTCTGGTCTGACGTTCCATCAGATCTGCAATGATAGGACTTGCGGAAGTAATAGGGATAGCATATCCCATACCTTCTACAGTGGTACCACCGATCTTGTTGGAGTTGATACCGATGACCTCACCGTTCATGTTCAGCAATGCACCGCCGGAGTTACCGGGGTTGATAGCTGCGTTGGTCTGGATGAAAGTACCGGTAGAACCGTTCTCCAGAGTGATCTCACGATTCAGTGCACTTACAATACCGTTGGTCACAGACTGGCCATAGCCCAGGGCATTACCGATGGCAATTACCGGCTCACCAAGCTTCAGATCATCACTGCTGCCCAGAGTAGCTACCGTAATGGCATTCTTGGTATCATCGCTCAGATCATTTAAAGATACTGCGATCACTGCCAGATCCATGTCGGAATCCAGTCCTTTGATCTGTGCCTGTGCTTCACTGCCGTCAATAAAAGTAACTGTCAGAGTATCAGCGCTCTCTACTACATGATTATTGGACACGATCAGCAGTTCATCATCGGTCTTACCCACAATAATACCGGAACCGCTGGCTGCTTCTTCCTGTGTATACTGCTGTCCGAAGACATTGGCTGTCTCGGTAAAGTTATTTACGATGGATACCATGGCAGGCATTACTTTCTCTACCACATCGGATACATCGGACTCTACATAAGTAACATTGGTAGCCAGCTGTGCGCTCTGAGTGCTCTCTGTGGTTGCCTCGGAGGCGATCTCATCTACCACTGTGCTATCCGTACCGGTCGCAAGCATCCCGGTCCCCTGCTGTACCGCATAGAAACCGATTCCGGCAAACAGTCCGAAGAATAATCCCAGGCTGACGCTCACCATTGCTTTCCGGAAGTATCCGCCATGTTTTTTGGTCTTCTTGGGCTCTGTATTGTTGCTGCCTGTGGTTCCACCCATCTGATAAGTGGTGTAGCCGTTAGCACTTCCCGCTGCACTCTGTGTGCTGTTATGGTTCTCATAACCATAGCTGTTTTCTGTTCTCGTCTCATTCAGATCTGCTCCGCTGAATGTACCGGTTGTATTTTCATTGCCGGTTCCGTAACCGGAATAATTATCATTCTCGTACATAATGCTTCCTCCTATCCTGTTGCCGGTGAGAAACTCTTTTTACCATTCTATTTCTTCCGTTTCTCTTCCTCTCACCTTATGAACACAGTATAACCGTCAATTGTGACCGAATTGTGATAACTTTCTGAAGCAATTATGAATCCTGAAAAAAACAGAGAAGCTGCTCTGCCTGTCAGCAGTCTCGCAGCCTCTCTGTGAATAAACTTATTATATATTACTCAACCGTAACGGATTTTGCCAGGTTTCTGGGCTTATCTACATCACAACCGCGTCCTACTGCCACATAGTAAGCAAACAGCTGCAGAGGAATGATAGCCAGAGAGTTGGTAAAGTACGGATTGGTCTCGGGAATGTATACTACATAATCCGCTGCCTTTTCGATGGCCTTGTTCCCTTCGATGGTGACTGCCATCACAAAAGCGCCTCTTGCTTTTACTTCTACCATATTACTGATGGTCTTCTGGAACAGATCCGGCTGGGTTGCCAGAGCCACTACCAGAGTGCCGTCTTCGATCAGGGAAATAGTACCGTGCTTCAGTTCTCCGGCTGCATAAGCCTCGGAATGAATATAGGAAATCTCCTTTAACTTCAGGGAACCTTCCAGGGAGATCGCATAGTCAATACCTCGTCCGATGAAGAAGATATCTCTTGCTCCCACATAACGGTTGGCAAAATGCTGGATTTTCTCCTTCTGTCCCAGAAGAAGTTCAATCTGATCCGGCAGGCATCTTAAATCTGTCAGCATACCTGCGAATTTCTCCTGGTCAATAGTACCGCGTACCTTGGCAAATTTCATGGCCAGCATATAAAGTGCGGTCAGCTGTGCACTGTAGGCCTTGGTGGTGGCCACCGCAATCTCGGGACCTGCCCAGGTATACATTACGCTGTCTGCCTCTCTGGCGATGGAGCTTCCCACCACATTAACGATTCCCAGTACCTTGAATCCTCTTTCCTTGGATTCCCGCAGGGCTGCCAGTGTATCCGCAGTCTCACCGGACTGGCTGATGACAATGACCATGTTGCCCTTCTGGAGAATGGGATCACGATAACGGAATTCACTGGCCACATCCACTTCTACCGGGATCCGTGCCAGACCCTCGATCACGTATTTTGCGGTAACTCCGGTATGATATGCGGAGCCACAGGCCACGATATGGATCTTCGTGATCTCCCGGATCTCCTCATCACTCATATTCAGCTCTTCGATCACGATGTCATTATCCTTGATTCTGGGGGAAATGGTATCGTTGATGGTCTTCGGCTGCTCATAAATCTCCTTCAGCATGAAATGCTCATATCCGGCCTTTTCTGCCGCATTGGCATCCCAGTCAATGGTAACCGGCTGTTTCTCGATCTCTTCCTCATCCACGGAGAAGAAGCGAAGACTATCCCGCTGTAACTCCACGACTTCCTGATTGTCTACATAATATACGGTTCTGGTATATTTCAAAATCGCGGGAACATCAGAAGCGATAAAGCTGCCGTTTTCACTCTTTCCTACGATCAGCGGACTGTCCTTGCGGGCTGCAAAGATCTTATCCGGCTGATCTGCGAACATGATTCCCAGTGCATAGGAGCCTTCCACACGATGGAGTACTTTGGTGATGGCTTCCAGCGGATTTCCCTTATAATAGTAGTCTAACAGATGGGCCAGTACCTCAGTATCTGTCTCGGATACGAACTGGTACCCCTTATCCTGCATTTTTTTCTTCAGGGGAATATAGTTCTCGATAATACCGTTGTGTACCACCGCAATGGTTCCCGCATTGTTCATATGGGGATGGGAATTGATATCGCTCGGAGCACCGTGAGTTGCCCAACGGGTATGTCCGATGCCGGAGGTTCCCTTCATGTTCTCGCCGCCGTGGGTCAGGTTCTCCAAAACCTTCAGTCTTCCCACTGCCTTTCTGGTGTTGATCTTTTCACCGTCAAAAATAGCCATACCAGCGGAATCATATCCACGGTATTCCAGCTTGGACAAACCGTCCAGAATGATCGGTGCCGCCTGTTCTGTTCCAATATAACCTACAATACCACACATAATCATACATCCTTTCTGTTCTGTTTCCAGTATTCCTTGTTGGAAGTAAAAGCAAGTACCCATTTTTTCGGGAGCCTGCGATAGTTCTTTCCTAATAAATAACCTGCATATTTACAGGCGCATTGCATATAAAAATGGGGCAATCCGGCAGACATATGGTTGTCACGCAGATAAGCCGTCACATCTTTCACCATTCGTTTTCCTTCTGATTCCGAAGGATATGCCGCAAAGACCTCGGGATGCTCCGCCTGGGACACTCCCAGGTCAAAATTTCTGTGGAACTGCTGTCCGTTGGTATAATTGTGGGAATGCACTACCTGCGCATCCGCCGCATAAGCAACCGCATACCCGGCCTCCACAGCCTTTGCTGCAT
>JBNMJR010000067.1:0-10878 GCA_050873925.1 Acetatifactor sp. | reverse complement strand
TGGACAACGTTCCCAAGACCGGAGAAGGGGTAATGGGGTGGATGCCGGAAGTATTATTACTTACTGCCGCATGTCTGATGACAGCAGGTGTAGCCAGCCGGAAACAGGGCAAAATTAACCTCTGATAGAGGAAGCCGCGTAAAGATTGTGTAAAAATTGAATATATTTTTAAATTGACGAGCACATGGCTGTCGGATATACTATAAGAGTATGGCGTCGAAACCGGCGTTGTACGGAAAGCAGGATCTGACAGCCATGAGCAGTTTACAAAAGAAAGAAACGTTATTAATCGTTGATGATTCCAAATTTCAAAGAGTGGTGATCAGACAGTCTCTCGGGGAATACTTTAACTTCGCAGAGGCTGTTTCTGGTGAAGAATGTCTGCAGATCATGGAGAAGGAAAGCGATGCCATTGATCTGGTGCTGCTTGATCTGGTCATGCCGGGAATCGACGGTTTTGAAGTGTTGCGCCGCAGACAGAATATGGAAGGCTTCAAGGATACGCCGGTCATCGTTCTGACAAATACAGAGTCGGTATCTTCCCAGTCGGAAGCGTTTGCACTGGGAGCGGATGAATTTATCATCAAGCCGGTGGATGCCCGTATCGCACTTTCCCGCATCAACAATACACTGGGGGTAAAGCGCAGACTGCAAAGCAGCCGGGACGAACAGAAGGCCTGGGAGACCAAGTCCCAGATCGACGAAATGACCAGTCTGTTCAACAAGATGACAGTGGAGAAGCTGATCACGAAGACTCTGACAGAGCGTGAGGACGGATTGCATGCGCTGATGCTGATAGATATCGACAACTTTAAGTCGGTAAATGATGTCTACGGACATACGATGGGTGACCATGTCATCAGTGTTATCGCGGGAGTGATCTCTTCACAGTTCCGCAGTACCGATTACGTGGGACGTATCGGTGGAGATGAATTTTGTGTATTGATGGTAGATATTCCTTCTCCGGAGATTGCACTGCTCAAAGCGGAGAATCTGGTAAACCTTATAAAATACAAGGAAAACCTGTCCATACCGGACAATATTTCCATCAGTGTGGGTGTGGCATTTTCTTCGGCGGAGGACCGTTCGTATGATGATCTGGCGGCAAAGGCAGATCAGGCACTGTATGTCTCCAAAAAGTCAGGAAAAGGAAGATACAACGTATATGGTGAAGAAAACCATGAACAGGGTAGAAAACAACTGGCCCTGGTGTGGTCCGGCTCCCGAAATGTCACCAGTATGATAGAATTTGCGCTGCCGGATTCCGTTCAGTTGAAACAGGTAGCTTCCGTGGAAGAGATCAGAAAGTGTATGGAGGAGACGGCGGAAGAGGGAATTCTTGCTCTTTTGGTGGATGTATCGGAAGAAGAGGATCAGGGACAGGCACGCTGGCAGGAACTTCGGGAACTGCATAGGGAACATGTGCTTCCCATGATAGCCATTTGCAGGGAGGGGAATCTCGCGCAGATGAAATGTGCCCTGGAGACCGGAGAACTCCAGGATCTTCTGCTGGCTCCGCTGGAAGCAAATGCATTGAAGCGTCGAGTGAAGATATGGATGCAAAATTGCAAGTTGTGATAAAGTTTGTTATAATCGACTGGAGCATATCTTAGAATGTGCTTCAGTCTTTTTACATTTTTGTAATAGGAACAGAGGATGTAACACTATGGATTTGTTTGAATATATGAGAAGCACCAATATGGAAAAGGAAGCGCCTCTGGCGGCCAGAATGCGTCCCAGAACACTGGACGAGGTCGTAGGGCAGGAGCATATCATCGGCAAGGACAAGCTTCTGTATCGTGCCATCAAGGCGGACAAGATCAGTTCCATCATCTTCTACGGACCGCCCGGCACCGGCAAGACAACGCTGGCCAAGGTCATTGCCAATACTACCAGTGCTGAATTTCAGCAGATCAATGCCACGGTAGCAGGCAAAAAGGATATGGAAGAAGTGGTGGCGA
This sequence comes from Acetatifactor sp., assembly GCA_050873925.1. Lineage (GTDB taxonomy): Bacteria > Bacillota > Clostridia > Lachnospirales > Lachnospiraceae > Acetatifactor. Next base: position 8,917 of record JBNMJR010000067.1, on the reverse strand, counting down.
AGGCCAAGGAATTGCAGGGAATGTACGGAAAACGTACGATCCTGTTCATTGACGAGATCCACCGTTTCAATAAAGGACAGCAGGATTATCTGCTCCCGTATGTGGAGGACGGTACGATCATTCTCATCGGAGCCACCACGGAGAACCCCTATTTTGAGGTAAACGGAGCTCTGATCTCACGTTCGGTGATCTTCGAATTGAAGCCGATTCCGAGGGAAGCCATCAAAGAGCTTTTGAAAAAAGCAGTCTATGACACGGATCGGGGCATGGGAGCCTACAACGGCACCATAGACGAGGATGCACTGGATTTTCTGGCAGATATTTCCGGCGGAGATGCCAGACACGCGCTGAATGCCATTGAACTGGGCATCATGACCACGGAGCCCGGCCCGGACGGGAAGATCCACATTACGCTGGATGTGGCACAGCAGTGTATCCAGAAGAGAGCGGCGAGATACGACAAAAACGGTGACAACCACTACGATACGATCTCCGCGTTTATCAAAAGTATGCGGGGCTCCGATCCGGATGCGGCGGTCTATTATCTGGCAAGGATGTTAAATGCGGGCGAAAGCGTCACCTTTATTGCAAGACGTATTATGATCTGCGCGTCGGAGGATGTGGGCAATGCGGATCCCCAGGCACTGGTGGTGGCGGTGAATGCTTCCCTGGCGGTGGAGCGGGTAGGCATGCCGGAGGCCCAGATCATTCTGGCGCAGGCAGTGACTTACATTGCTACGGCGCCCAAGAGCAATCGCAGCTGTGAAGCAGTATTTCAGGCAATGCAGGAGGTACAGGCCACGGGAGACCTGCCGATCCCCACGCATTTGCAGGACGCACATTATAAAGGAGCGGCAAAATTGGGACACGGAATTGGATATAAATATGCACATGATTATCCGAATGACTATGTGGAACAGCAGTATCTGCCCTATGAATTAAGCGGCAGAGAGTTCTACCAGCCCTCGGGCAACGGCTATGAAGTGAAGATCAGAGAGCATATGGCGAGGATCAAAAAAGAAGCCGCGGAGGCTTCTTCTGAGAATAAGGAATGATAGAATCGTAAGTAAGATACCTGATTACGGATTAAAACAACTCCGTGATCAGGTATTTGTATATTTCCTGATTTTTCTTCTGCCAGTTGTCACAGATGGCAGCCGCAGTCTCTTCCACGGGAACGGACAGGGTGATGTCCACCAGATTGATGCCGCGGTCCTTGGCTACCAGATGAGCCTCGTATTCACCGGAAGTGGATTTGTAATAATCCCCCAGTACGGAGACTTCGTTGCGCAGAGTGAACTCATTTTCCTGAAAATAGGTATCGATCTCCTGCTTGATGGTATCGCCGATGCGGTTCTCGAAGAAATTCAGTGTCTCTTTTCCCTCGGGAGTGATGGACAGGTGAGTACGGTTGCGGATCGACTGGGTAGCGATCATACCGGCGTCCGTCAGCTCGTTGATGACCTGCTGTAAGGTCAGGAAGTTCGTGTACTCTCTGCCGAGGATAAAATCACTGACCTGGGCGGCCGTGAGAGGGAAGGTAACGCGGTTCAGCATATAGAGAACGATGAGTTTATAAAGGGTAAGCGGATCTTGTAACATAATGTGATAACAGCCTTTCTTCTATCTATTTCTAACTATTTATATTTCATACAGGTCACCCTGACGGATGCCCTGTTCTTTCATTCGATGATGCAGTGTGTTCAGGACTTTTCGTTTGTCCAGACTCCATTTCGGAGCGATCAGCAGATCTTTTGGTCCGTCACCGGTGACCCGGTGGATCACAATGTCCGGGGACAGGTGGGCGAGGCAGGAGATCAACAGATCCAGATAATGATCCGGAGTCAGCACCTCAAAATTTCCTTTTTCATAATCCTCTGCCAGATCGGTATTTTTCAATACATGCAATAGCTGCAGCTTGATGCCGAAGGGGGCAATGCGGTTCAGATACTGCATGGTCTGAAGCACCTGTACGTCGGTTTCTCCGGGAAGCCCCAGGATCGTATGGACGATATAGGGGATTTCCAGTGCGTTCAGATCGGCACAGGCTTTTTCAAAGCAGGAGAGGGGATAACCTCTGCGGATATAGCGGGCAGTCTCTTCATGGATCGTCTGTAATCCCAGTTCGATCCAGAGGAACTTGTCCGGGTATTCGCCCTTTAATCTGGCAAGCAGAGCCAGTACTTCCGGTCCGAGACAGTCCGGTCTGGTGGCAATGGAGATGCCGCAGACCTGCGGATAGTCCAGGGCAGAACGATACACCTCTTCCAGATAGGGGAGAGGTGCGTAGGTGTTGGTATATGCCTGAAAATAGGCGATCAGGTCATGACCGGTCACTTTGTCGCCGAATTTTGCCATGCTTTCCGAAATCTGTTCTTCCATAGTCTTGCCGGCAATGTCAACGGCAAAATCACCGCTGCCGCCTCTGCTACAGAAGATACAGCCCCGAGTGTCCAGGGTTCCGTCCCGATTGGGACAGGACATCCGGGCATTCAGGGCTATTTTATAGCATTTATGGTGAAACGTATTTTTACAATAGGAATCCAGAGAGTAGTAGGGCTTGCCGTGCCAGTCTCTTGTAATGTTGTCCGAACACATTAGCGGATGTGGCTCTTTACAGCATTTGCCACAACTTCGGCTACCTGGGGATCAAATGCTTCCGGCATGATGTTGTCGTCGGAGAGCTTGTCTGCAGGCACCAGACCGGCAATGGCTTCGGCAGCAGCCAGTTTCATCTCTTCGGTGATCTGGGTGGCACGACCCTCCAGAGCTCCCTTGAAGATACCGGGGAAAGCTACCACATTGTTCACCTGATTGGGAAAATCACTGCGTCCGGTTCCCACGACACGGGCACCGGCAGCCTTGGCGACATCCGGCATGATCTCGGGAACGGGGTTCGCCATGGCAAACAGGATGGAATCGTGGTTCATGGAAGCTACCATCTCGGGAGTAACGATATTCGGAGCGGAGACACCGATGAAGATGTCGGCACCCTTCAGAGCATCGGCAAGAGTTCCGGTCTCGTTATTCAGATTGGTCACTTCGGTCATCTTTTTCTGCATCCAGTTCAGGCCTTCGGTATCTTTGGAGACGATACCTACCTTGTCGCACATGATGATATTGGGGAAACCGTAGGTCAGCAGCAGCTTGGTAATAGCCACACCGGCGCTTCCGGCACCGTTTACCACGACGCGGCAGTCTTCCTTTTTCTTGCCGACTACCTTCAGGGCATTGATGACACCGGCGAGAACGACGATGGCAGTACCGTGCTGGTCATCATGGAATACGGGGATGTCCAGAATTTCTTTCAGACGTTCCTCGATCTCGAAGCAGCGGGGAGCGCTGATGTCTTCCAGATTGATGCCACCGAAGCCGGGAGCCAGATAGGTCACAGCCTTGATGATCTCTTCGGTATCCTGGGTGTCCAGACAGATGGGGACGGCATTTACATTGCCGAATTCCTTGAAGAGGACTGCCTTGCCTTCCATAACGGGCATAGCTGCGTAGGGACCGATGTTACCCAGACCCAGAACTGCGCTTCCGTCGGAGACAACGGCTACGGTGTTGGCCTTCATGGTGTATTTGTAAGCAGCTTCCTTGTCCTGGGCGATTACTTTGCAGGGCTCCGCAACACCGGGAGTATAAGCAATAGCCAGATCCTCACGGGTCTTGACGGGAGTCTTGGATACGGTCTCCAGTTTGCCGTTCCATTTTTCATGCATTAGTAACGCTTTTTCATTGGTTGTCATGACAATACCTCTCTTATTTTTGTTTAGTCATTACTTCATATAATTATGGATGATTCGCCGGACACAAAATCCGGACATTATTTATAATGATATAATAGAATCGGTATCTTCGCAAGGATTTAGCGTCACTTTTGCAAAAAATAAAAATTTTATTTTGGGACTTCCTATTTGGAAAGAAATGTATTATAATAATTTCAGATGCAGTTTTAATATCTTTTTATTCAACTGACATGTCAAATGTAGATCGGATGTAATTCCCCTTAGTTAACAGTTTTATAGTAAATCTTATTTCCATAGGAGGGTATATGAGAGAAAAATATGAATCACTTGCATTAGTTCAGTTAAAGGAGCTGGCAAAAGTACGTGGCCTGAAGGGAACTTCCACAATGAAAAAGGCAGATCTGGTAGAAGCTATGCTTGCAGAAGATGAGCGCCTGAAAAAAGAGGAAGAAGCCAAGGCAGCTGCAAAGGCAGCGGAAGAGAAGCAGGAGGCTGCCAGAAGCGAAGAGGCGGAGAAGCCGGAGAGAACAGAGCGCCCTGTCAGACAGGAGAGGAATTACAGACAGGACAGAAATGAAAGATATGATAGAAATGACAGAAATTATCGGACGGAACGCACCGAGCGTACCGATCGTGCAGAACGCACTGACCGTCCCGAGAACGGTACAGAGACGGTCGGCGTAAGAAGTGAAGCCTACACCAGAGAGCGTACCTTCAATCCGAATAATGTGGCATACGATGAGAGCCAGTATCCCAAGGAACTGGACAGCGGTATCGAAGCCAGCGGTATCTTAGAGGTTATGCCGGACGGTTACGGATTTATCCGTTGTGAGAATTATATGCCCGGTGAGAACGATGTGTATGTGGCTCCCAGCCAGATCCGTCGTTTCGGACTGAAGACCGGTGATATCCTGAAGGGCAACAAGAGAATCAAGACCCAGCAGGAGAAGTTCAGCGCTCTGCTGTTCGTCAAGAGCATCAACGGTTATACGGTGGAAGAGTCCGCCAAGAGAATGGCATTTGAGGATATGACTCCGATCTTCCCGGATGAGCGTATCAAGATGGAGACTCCGGGCTGCAGCGTGGCTATGAGAGTTATGGACCTGGTGAGCCCTGTCGGCAAGGGACAGCGTGGTATGATCGTATCCCCGCCCAAGGTAGGTAAGACCACACTGTTAAAAGAAGTGGCAAAATCTATTCTGAACGGCAACCCCAAGATGCACATGCTGATCCTGTTGATCGATGAGCGTCCTGAGGAAGTTACCGATATTAAGGAAGCAATCCACGGAGATAATGTGGAAGTGATCTATTCTACTTTCGATGAGCTTCCCGAGCACCACAAGAGAGTATCCGAGATGGTGATCGAACGAGCAAAGCGTCTCGTAGAACATAAGAAGGATGTCGTGATCCTGCTCGACAGTATCACCCGTCTGACCAGAGCGTACAACCTGGTGGTTCCCCCCAGCGGACGTACCCTGTCCGGTGGTCTCGATCCCGCCGCTCTTCATATGCCCAAGAGATTCTTCGGTGCAGCCCGCAACATGCGTGAGGGCGGAAGCCTGACCATTCTGGCAACCGCACTGGTGGAGACCGGAAGCAAGATGGATGATGTGGTATACGAGGAATTCAAGGGAACTGGTAACATGGAGATGGTTCTGGACAGAAAGCTGTCCGAGAAGCGTATTTTCCCGGCTATCGATCTGGCAAAATCCGGTACCAGAAGAGAAGATCTGCTGTTGACCCCGGAGGAACTGGAAGCCATCAATATCATGCGTAAGGCCCTGAACGGTTTGAAGCCCGATGAAGCTACCGACAGGATCCTGGATATGTTCTCCCATACACGCAATAACGTGGAATTTGTGAATATGGTGAAGAAGAACCGGTTTATCTAGGGAAGAGATACAAAAATAGAAAAAACTGGAAATCATGACAGAATATATACCTTTACGATGTGGCATAATTATGATACAATAGTGACACAAAGGAGGTATTATTATGCCACTGATCATGCCAATCAGAGATTTGAGAAAAACAAGTGAAATATCCGAATTAGCACATACAAAGCAGGAACCGATTTTTATTACCAAGAATGGCTACAGCGATCTGGTAGTGATGAGTGCAGAACTTTATGAACGTTTTGCACGAATTCATAAAATCGACCAGACCATCAGCGAGGCGGAAGAGGAAGTTGCTGCGGGTGCGGATACGATGGATATGGATGTCGCAATGGAAAGGCTAGACAAAAAATATTATGGTTAAATACCATATAAAGTTGTATCCGAGAGCATATCGTGATATGGAAGAGATCTACAGGTATATCGCCATAGAAAAACAGGTTCCGGAAAATGCAAAAGCACAAACCGACAGAATCTGGAAAGCGATAAAAAGTCTGGAGACATTTCCGGATTCTCATCAGGACAGATTAGAAGGAAAGTATGCCCGAAAGGGGTATAAGCAGCTTTTGATCGACAATTATATGGCAATTTATAAAATTAATGAGACAGAAAAAATAGTTTACGTTATTACTGTGCAATATCAGGGAAGAAATATGTAAAAATAGGTCTTGCGTCGTGTAAACTCTTATGGTACAATAATACCGCTGTTTGTGGTTCCATAAGCAGTGAGGATGAGAACAAGAACTTATACACGACATTTTTATAGAGAGGTGAAAGAAATGAAAGAAGGAATCCATCCCGCTTACTACCAGGCAACTGTAACCTGCAACTGTGGTAACACATTTGTAACCGGCTCCACCAAGCCCGAGCTTCACGTAGAGGTTTGCTCCAAGTGTCATTCATTCTACACTGGCCAGCAGAAATCTGCAAGAACCGATGGCCGTATTGATAAGTTCAATAAGAAATACGGTGTTAAATAAGATTGCAAGCGAAAGGTTGAGGTATTCTTATCTCAACCTTTTCTTGTCGTATAGGAAACTGCGTTCCTATTTAATACTGCATTTATAAGGATGAGATTTTATGGCTAGAAGAAAGAGTCGTTATTCCGGTATCGGCGGACAGGCCGTGCTGGAAGGCGTTATGATGAAAAATAAAGAGAAGTACGCGGTAGCGGTCCGCAAGCCGGACGGTGAGATCGAAGAGGAAGTGGAGACCTATCAGGGACTGGCTCACGGAAGCAGGATCAAGGAACTCCCCTTTATCCGCGGCATCTTTAACTTTCTGGATTCCCTGATTCTGGGAACCAGAGCACTGAACTATTCCGCTTCTTTTTATGAAGAAGAGGAAGGCAAAGAAACGAAATTCGATAAGGCAATGGACAAGATGAGCGGCGGCAACGGAGAAAAGCTGCTGTCCGGCATCGTGACGGTGATTTCCATTGTGTTGGCAGTAGGCATCTTTATCGTATTGCCGTATTTCATTTCTTCTCTGTTTGAGAGCTTTATTCGCAACCGCTCTCTGATGGCGATTATTGAAGGCGTGATCCGTATTGCCTTGTTTTTACTGTATGTATGGGGGATCAGCGCCATGAAGGATATCCGCAGACTGTACCAGTATCACGGTGCGGAGCACAAATGCATCAACTGTATCGAGAAGGGCAGACCCCTTACGGTGCACAATGTGATGCGCAGCTCCAGACTGCACAAGCGCTGCGGTACCAGCTTTATTTTCTTTGTTATGCTGGTAAGTATCGTATTGTTCTTCTTTATCCAGGTGGACAATGTGGCGGAGAAGGTGATCCTTCGTATTCTGCTGATGCCGGTAGTGGCCGGAATTTCTTACGAGATCATCCGTCTGGCCGGACGCACGGATAATATTTTTATCAAGATCCTGTCTGCCCCCGGTATGTGGATCCAGCGTATGACCACCAGGGAGCCGGACGAGAGCATGGCAGAGGTAGCTATCGCTTCCGTAGAAGCTGTGTTTGACTGGAAGAAATATTTACAGGATACCTTCGGTTATGAAGTGGATGAGAGCTGGATGAAGGACGATACATCCGCGGAACCAGAGGATTAAGATGACCTATCGGGAATGTTATGAAAAGGGCTGCCATATTTTACAGGCGGCGGGAATCGAAGAAGCCACACTGGATGCGAGACTTTTGCTGGAAGCGGTGTGTGGTACGAACCGCAATGATCTGCTGGTGCACGGGGAACAGCCGGTGACACCGGAAGCGGAAGAGAAGTATCTGGGCTGGATCGGACAGCGGGCGGAGCACATTCCGCTGCAGCAGCTGACCGGAGAGCAGGACTTTATGGGACTGACGTTTGCTGTCAATGAGCATGTGCTGATCCCGAGACAGGATACCGAGATTCTGGTGGAGGAAGTATTGAAGGAACTCCATGACGGGATGCGGGTGCTGGACATGTGTACGGGATCCGGATGTATTCTGTTAAGCCTTCTGCATTACAGCAATGCCTGTGAAGGACTGGGTGTGGATCTGTCTGCAGATGCGCTGGAAGTGGCAGAGCGAAACGCGGAGAAGCTTTTGGACGCAGCGAACGCGGATCGGGTTCGTTTTTTACAGAGTGACCTGTTTGAAAAGGTGGAAGGAAAATTCGAGATCATCGTGTCGAATCCCCCTTATATCGCCAGTGCGGAAGTGGAGAAACTGATGCCGGAGGTACGGGATCATGAGCCCAGAATGGCTCTGGATGGTACGGAGGACGGATTGTATTTTTACCGTCGCATTATCGAGGAAGCGGGCAGGCATCTGGTGAGCAGCGGAATGCTCTTTTTTGAGATTGGATATGATCAGGGACAGGCGGTGTCGGAAATGATGCGCGCACAGGGGTATCTGGAGGTACAGGTGGTGCAGGATTATGCCGGTCTGGACCGGGTAGTTTATGGAACGTATGTTGAGAGGAATTAGTTATGTTTGACAAGCTGGAAGATTTATTGATTCGTTTTGAAGAGATCATGGGCGAACTGCATGAGCCCACGGTCACCAACAACCAGGAACGCTTCCGCAAGCTGATGAAGGAGCAGAGTGATCTGACCCCTATCGTGGATGCGTACACCGAGTATAAAAAGTGTAAGCAGGATATCGAAGATTCTTTGTCTATGCTGGAAGAAGAAAAAGACGAAGAAATGCGCGATATGATCAAGGAGACCTTAAACGACAGCAAGAAGCGTGTGGAAGAGCTGGAACAGGAACTGAAGATCCTGTTACTGCCCAAGGATCCTAACCTTGGGCAGTAACAGGATCTTCAG
>JBNMJR010000066.1:0-10964 GCA_050873925.1 Acetatifactor sp. | reverse complement strand
TCCGGAGTGGATGGCGCATATAAAGGAACTGAAGGAAAAATATCCGCTGAAATATGACGATGAGAATCTGTCCTGTCCTTATATCATGCAGGAGATCGACCGTGTGACCGGCGGGGATGCCATCATCACTACCGATGTGGGACAGCATCAGATGTGGGCGGCACAGTATTATCATTATACAAAGCCCCGCACTTTCCTGTCTTCCGGAGGTCTTGGCACCATGGGCTACGGTCTGGGAGCCTGCATCGGCGCACAGATCGGACAGCAGGATAAGATCTGTATCAATATTGCAGGCGACGGATGCTTCCGGATGAACATGAACGAACTGGCAACCGCCAGCCGTTACAATATTCCCATCATTCAGGTGGTCATCAACAACCAGGTGCTGGGTATGGTAAGACAGTGGCAGACACTGTTCTACGGAAAGCGTTATTCCCAGACGGTGCTGAAAGACAAGGTCGATTTCTGCAAGGTGGCAGAAGGACTGGGTTGTACCGCCATCCGCGTGACGAAAAAGGAAGAAGTGGCACCGGCCATCGAGAAAGCCATTGCCCTGAAAGCACCGGTGCTGATCGAGTGCATGATCCCGGAGGATGATAAGGTATTCCCCATGGTTCCGGCAGGAGCCCCCATCAGCGAAGTATTTGACGGAGATGATTTGAAAAGGCAGTCCTGATGAATAAGACGACGAAAAGATTATTTTTGGCAGTACTTTTATGTTTGCTGTTATTACTGACCGGATATTTTGTCCTGGCGTTTTATTACAGAGAAGGTTTCTCTGTAAATACCTGGATCAACGGTGTCTACTGTACCGGAAAAACGGTGGAAGAAGTAAATTCGGAGCTTTTGTTACATACAGAGGCTCCGAATATTGCCATCGTGGACAGGGAGGGAAAGGAGTATACGATCTCTCTTGCGGAAGCGGATTATCAGGCGGATTACAGCAGTGTACTGGAGCGTTACCGGCAGGAACAGAATCCATTCCTGTGGGTGGACAATGTTCTGTTCCACTCCCGGAGGGAACTTGCACCCACAGTGACCGTGGATGCGGATGCGCTTCGGAGAGCATATGATTCTCTGGAATTTGTGAGAATCGAGCAACAGAAAAGAAAAGATTACAGCCTTACCCGGGATGCAGAGGGTGAGTACGTCTTCACGGACGGACTTTCGGAACGCATCGATCTGGAGAAGGCTTTTTTGGCGTTGGAGAACAAAGTGGAAAACGGGCAGACAATGTTGAATCTGTCTGACAGTGACTGCTATTATGACATCACTCCGAATGAGAACCAGAAGACTCTGCGGAATCTCTGGAAGGAGATTGAACGGTATCAGAATTGTGATATCGTCTATTGTTTCGGCGAAGAAAGGCATCCGGTGACAGCAGCGGACTGCGCTTCTTTTCTCACAGCGGAGAACGGACTTCCGGTGCTCGATGAAAAGGGAAATTTTGTGCTGAATGAGGAAGCAGTGGCCGATTATGTGCAGAGACTGGCCAGGGAGTATGACGGCTATGGCCGTACCAGGCAGTTCCACAGTACCAGAGGTGACGTGATCACCATCGAGGGAGGCACTTACGGAAGCAAGTTGGATCAGAAAAAGGAAGTCGCATACCTGATGGAGCACCTGCTGGACGCCGGGGTACATACGGGGACACCCCAGTCCCATATCCCCACTTACGAGAGAGAAGCTTTCTGCTATGGCAGGAATGATATCGGAGACACTTATATTGAAGTGGATATGACACAGCAGAAGATGTACTATTATGAAAAAGGGGAACTTCGGCTGGAGACAGATGTAGTGACCGGCAATATGCGCAGACGCATGGGAACACCGGAGGGCGTGAACTTCGTCTATAATAAACAGAAGGACAGAGTGTTGCGGGGACCGGGATATGCTTCTCCCGTGAAATTCTGGGTGCCCGTAAAGGGCAGTATCGGCATTCATGATGCCGGCTGGCGAAAGGAATTCGGCGGAGACATCTATCAGACGGCCGGCTCCCACGGCTGTATCAATACACCGAAGGACAAAATGGAAGAATTGTACGACATGGTACAGATCGGCACCCCTGTCGTAATGTTTTATTAATAAAACAGACATTTTCTGACAAAATGTGTGTCGGATGCGAACATTTTGAAAATAATTTAACAATGTAGTTGACTAAAGCAAATGAAAAGCTTATTCTATACCTATGCTTTTTATAAAAAATTTAGAAAATATCGAGGAGGTCTTTGAAAATGGCAAGAGTGTATAACTTTTCCGCAGGCCCTGCCGTACTTCCGGAGGAAGTATTACAGGAAGCAGCCGATGAAATGCTGGATTATAGAGGAACCGGCATGTCCGTAATGGAGATGAGCCATCGATCTAAAGCCTATGATACGATCATTAAGGAAGCGGAAGCTGATCTCAGAGAACTGATGAATATCCCGGACAATTACAAGGTACTGTTCTTGCAGGGCGGTGCGAGTCAGCAGTTCGCCATGATCCCCATGAATCTGATGAAGAACCGTGTAGCAGATTATATCGTAACCGGTCAGTGGGCGAAGAAAGCATACCAGGAGGCTTCCCTGTATGGTAAAGCCAATAAGATCGCATCTTCCGAGGATAAGACTTTCTCTTATATTCCCGATTGTTCCGATCTGCCCATCAGCGAGGATGCAGATTATGTGTACATATGCGAGAATAACACTATTTACGGTACGAAGTTCAAGACTCTGCCCAATACCAAGGGTAAGCCCCTGGTAGCAGATGTGTCCAGCTGCTTCTTGTCCGAGCCGGTAGATGTGACAAAATACGGTGTCATCTACGGTGGTGTACAGAAAAATATCGGACCGGCAGGTGTGGTTATTGTCATCATCAGAGAAGACCTGATCACTGAGGATGTTCTGCCCGGCACACCCACCATGCTTCGTTACAAGACCCATGCGGATGCAGATTCCCTGTACAATACTCCGCCCGCATACGGTATCTATATCTGCGGCAAGGTATTCAAATGGCTGAAGAAGATGGGCGGCCTGGAAGCTATGAAGGAGCGCAACGAGAAAAAGGCCAAGATCCTGTATGATTATCTGGACGAGAGCAAACTGTTCAAGGGTACCGTCCGCAAGGAAGACAGATCCCTGATGAACGTTCCTTTTGTCACCGGCGATGAGGAGCTGGATGCCAAATTCGTCAAGGAAGCAAAGGAAGCGGGCTTCGAGAACCTGAAAGGTCACAGAACCGTAGGCGGCATGAGAGCAAGTATCTACAATGCAATGCCCATCGAAGGTGTGGAGAAGCTGGTAGAGTTCATGAAGAAGTTTGAGGCGGAGAACTTATAAGGGGGAGAAAACTATGTTTCAGATCAATTGCCTGAATCCCATTTCCAAAGTGGGACTGGAGCGTCTGACAGCAGACTATAAAGTAACCGATAACATTAATGACGCAGAGGGCGTTCTGGTCCGCAGTGCTTCCATGCATGAGATGGATCTGCCGGATAACCTGCTGGCAGTAGCCAGAGCCGGAGCCGGAGTGAACAACATTCCTCTGGACAAATGTGCGGAAAAAGGTATCGTGGTATTCAATACTCCCGGTGCCAATGCCAACGGCGTAAAAGAGCTGGTGATCGCAGGCATGCTTCTGGCAGCCCGTGATGTGGTAGGCGGTATCGAATGGGTCAAGGCCTCCAGGGATAACGCTGACATTGCCAAGGCAGCAGAAAAAGAAAAGAAGAAATTTGCAGGTACCGAAGTCATGGGCAAGAAGCTGGGCGTTATCGGTCTGGGTGCCATCGGCGTTAAGGTGGCCAATACCGCAGTGAGCCTCGGCATGGACGTCTATGGTTATGATCCTTATGTATCCGTCAATGCCGCATGGAATTTAAGCCGTTCCGTAAAGCATGTGATGAACGTGGAAGAGATCTACGCCAACTGCGATTATATTACCGTGCATGTACCTCTGATGGATTCCACCAAGGGTATGATCAATAAAGAAGCCATCGATAAGATGAAGGACGGTGTGATCCTGTTGAACTTCGCAAGAGATCTGCTGGCAAATGAAGCGGATGTCCTGGAAGCATTGAAGAGCGGCAAGGTAGCCCGTTATGTATCCGATTTCCCCAATCCCACCACCGCAGGACAGCCCGGCTGTATTGTGATCCCTCATCTGGGTGCCAGCACCGAGGAATCCGAGGACAACTGTGCGAAGATGGCAGTGGAAGAACTGATGGATTATCTGGAGAACGGTAATATCCGCAATAGCGTGAACTATCCGGCATGCGATATGGGTGTATGCAGCCAGGCAGGCCGAATCGCTATTTTCCATAAAAATATTGCCAACATGCTGACCCAGTTCACCGCAGTCATCGGTGAGAAGGGCATCAATATCTCCGACATGACCAACAAGTCCCGCGGAGAAGTGGCATACACCATGCTGGACATCGAAGATGCGGCAACCCCGGATCTGGTAGAAACTCTGCAGAAGATCGATGGAGTATTCCGCGTACGTGTGGTAAAATAGGATCAAAAGATGCAGGCATCGGCGCCCCAAAGGCCGGTGCCTGTTTTACATTCCGGAGGAAAGGTTACGGGGAGCACAAAACAAGGTAAAACCTGTGTAAAATGTCAAAAATTTGCAGACTATTTTCCGTGAAAACATTGTATGCTACTAAGGAATCTGCTATACTTGCCATGGACAAAAGAATGGTCACCCAAAGAAGGGACGATAAAAGATGAAATTTGATATGCATTGTCACACAAAAGAAGGTTCCATGGACGGAAAAGTACCCATCGAGGAGTTCATCGGAGAACTGATCCGTAAGGGCTTTGACGGAATGCTGGTCAGTGATCACAATTCCTACAACGGTTACCGCAAATGGAAACGGACTATAAAGGATAAAAAATATAAAGATTTTGTAGTACTGAAAGGAATCGAATACGATACCATTGATGCCGGACATATCCTGGTGATCATGCCGGAGACCATCAAGTTAAAAATACTGGAACTGCGGGGACTTCCCGTACAGATCCTGATCGATATCGTACACAAGAACGGTGGAATCTTAGGACCGGCCCATCCCTGTGGAGAGAAGTATTTGAGCTTCACCAATACATTAAAGAAGAAAAATCAGATGGCAGTCATGAATCAGTTTGATTTTCTGGAAGGATTCAATGCCTGCGAATCTCCGGAAAGCAATCACTGTGCAGGAGTGCTGGCGGAAATGTATAACCTGCCCACTTTCGGCGGAAGCGATGCCCACAAGCTGGACTGTATCGGAATGGCATACACACAGATCCCCGCAAAGATCCGTTGCGAGTCAGACCTGATCCGGGCAGTAAAGGCAGCAGAGAGTATTACCTGCGGAGGCACCTATTACAGAGGTACTACCAAGGAGAAGATCGGAAAAGCCAACAATTTATTGGTACAGTCCTTCTGGTTCTACAACAGACTGGGCAGTCTGTACCGTCATCATAAAAGAAAGACGGAAATGCATAAACTGGTATAGGTCTTAGGACCTATACCTCTTTTTTTTCCCGGCTTTCCCGGTAACGTAAAACAAATCGTAACATAAGTTCATAAATTCTTAAGATGCTTTTGCGGAAGGAATAAGGTATAATGAAAATAACTTAAAAAGCAGGTCCCATAGAATTCGAAGGAATTTGGAAAAAGGGATTCGGAGGGATTCAGATAAGAAAAGAGGAGAGGGATAAATGAAAAAAATTTATCGTGCCAAGAAAATAACGGCAACCGCACTTGCAACGGTTATGGCCGTGTCACTGGCAGCCTGCGGCAGGCAGGACGGCGGCAGCCAGGGCGGACAGACCGAACAGAAAGAGTATGTTTACGTTCCGGAATATCTGGAACTGGATAACGACACGAATTCCAGTTACAATAATCTGACCGTACAGGGAGATAAGCTGTACTACATCAACTATAAGTGGAGCGAAGACAGCGGTGAGAGCCAGATCATTCCGGGAAGCTATAATCTGACAGATGGAACCAGAGAAGATATTCCTGTAACAATCGATGGCAACAACGGTGGCATCAATTCCATGCAGGTAGATGCTGACGGCAATATCTATACGACAGAATACCAGTGGAACGCCACGGAAGGTGATGACGCCTACTCACAGCAGAAGACAGTGTTACATAAGTATGATAATACCGGTGCACAGGTCATGGAACAGGATATTACCGACATTATGCAGCAGGATGAGAACAACTCTTACATCAGCAGCATGTGTATTGATGATCAGGGCAGATTTTATGTCAGCTCCAATGAACTGATCCGTCTGTTTGACAGTGAAGGACAGTTTCAGGGGGCAGTTAAGACAGATGGTTCCTGGCTCCAGGGTATGGGAAAAGGAAACGACGGAAAAGTATATGTCAGCTATTATGACGAGTCCGGCAACAATACTCTGGCAGAGATTGACTTTGATGGGAAAAAGGTAGGCCAGACATACAGCAATTTCCCCAACGGTAATGGCAATGGGAGCTTATGTGCCGGTGAGGATGGAACTCTGTTGGCCAGCACAGATACGACATTGTATGAATACCGTCTGGCAGATCAGTCCACAACAGAAATACTGACCTGGCTGGATTGCG
This sequence comes from Acetatifactor sp., assembly GCA_050873925.1. GTDB lineage: Bacteria > Bacillota > Clostridia > Lachnospirales > Lachnospiraceae > Acetatifactor. The sequence continues at coordinate 4,385 of JBNMJR010000066.1, read as the reverse complement.
ATATCAACGGTAATTATGTCAATTATGTGGGAATGACTTCCGACGGCAAGATCCTGGCTGTGATCAATGACTGGGATACCGGAGAGACGGATGTTGTGAAGCTGACCAAGACCAAAGCCAGTGAAGTAACACAGAAGACACAGGTAACCATTGGCGCACTGTATACTTCCCAGTCTCTGCAGGCGGCAGCAGTGGCATTCAACAAGCAGAGCAATGAATATCATGTGGCTATTAAGACCTATATTGATGAGAACAACTGGACTGAGACTTCCTGGTCGGACGGTGTTACTGCCATGAACAATGACCTTACTTCCGGTTCCAACTGCCCGGATATTCTGGATCTGTCCAACCTGGATGCCAAGGAACTGGCTTCCAAGGGTGTCTTTGAGGATATGACTCCCTATTTGGAGAAGAGCAGTGTGCTGAATAAGGATGATTTCTTTGACAGTGTATTAAGCAGCTATACTTTTGACGGCAAACTGGTAGGTATTCCCAAGTCCTTCTCTCTGAGCACTATTGTAGGTAAGACTTCCGAACTGGGTGACAGAACCGGTTGGACAGTAGATGATATTATGGAATATGCCAATGCTCATGAAGGTGCCGCACTGTTTGACGGCATGACCAAGAGCGGTATGCTGTATACTTTGCTTGCATATGATCTGGATAGTTACATTGACTGGGAGACCGGTAAATGTAATTTTGACGGAGAAGATTTCCAGAAGGTATTGGAATTTGTGAATACATTCCCGGAAGAATATGACTGGCAGTCTGATGACAGATCCACCCCGGCCAAGATTCAGGCGGGAGAGCTGCTGTTAAATATGACCAATCTTTATCAGCTGACAGATGTTCAGGAATGCGAGGCTATGTTCGGTGAGCCGGTGACTTACATTGGCTTCCCTACCGCAGACGGCAGCAGCGGTACCTATATGCAGTCCAACGAACTGTATGCCATTTCCACCAAGGCATCCAACAAGGATGGTGCATGGGCATTTGTTGAATATTATTTGAATATGCCGACAGACAATACATTTTCTTACGGTCTGCCTGCAAGAAAGTCCGCAATGGATGATATGATCGATAAGGCAATGAATGTAAAATATATGACCGATGAGAACGGCGATCAGGTTCTGGATGAGGATGGCAATCCGATTCCGGAGGATGGCGCTTCCAGTATCAGCTGGGGTGACTGGGAATACACTTATCATGTCACTACCCAGGAGGAAGCAGATACCCTGCGACACCTGATCGATATCGCAAAACCCGGCAGTACTTCCAGCAATGATGAAATTACCAATATCATTACAGAAGAAGCAGAAGCGTTCTTTAAAGGACAGAAGTCCGCGGCCGATGTGGCAAATGTTATTCAGAGCCGTGTACAGGTCTATGTGAACGAAAACAGATAATAAAGGAAGGCTTAAGATATCGTGAGCAGACAGCATGTGAAACATACGCAGAAGCATCACAAAATGGATAGAAGAATGCAGAAACTTAAGAGGAGCTCGGGGCTTTTTATAGCCCCCAGTTTCCTTGGTGTTCTTGCGTTCTTTTTTCTTCCCTTTCTGGTCGTGATTTTTTAGTCCCTGGTGGACAATCCCATCAGTATGAATTTTGTATTTTTAGATAATTTTGCAAATGTCGTGCAGAATGCCGCTTTTCGTACGGCAGTCCATAATACCGTGGTATTCTCGGCCATTGCGGTACCGCTGGCAGTGGTACTTTCTCTGCTGCTTGCCATTGTACTGGAATCGAAGCTTCCGTTCCGGAGCCAGTTTCGGACCTTTTTCCTAAGCCCCATGATGGTGCCGGTGGCATCCATCGTGCTGATCTGGCAGGTATTGTTCCATTACAACGGTGCCGTCAACGATCTGTTGGGAGTTTTCGGTGTGGAGAAGATCGACTGGCTGAAATCCAGCTATTCGATCATTGTTATCGTGATCCTGTTTTTGTGGAAGAATCTGGGATATAACATGATCCTGTTTATGGCGGCACTGGCCAGTATCCCCAAGGATCTTTTGGAGGTGGCGAGACTGGAGAGTGCTACATCGCTTCAGACCTTTTTCTACATCAAGATCCGGTATTTGTCTTCGACATTTTTGTTTGTGACGATCATGTCCCTGATCAGCTCCTTTAAGATCTTCCGTGAGATCTATCTGCTGACCACGGACTACCCCTATGACTCCATCTATATGTTGCAGCATTTTATGAACAATAAGTTCAAGAGTCTGGATTACCAGACCCTGTCTGCGGCGGCCATATTGATGTCCTTAGTCATGGTTGTGATCATCGGACTTCTGTTCGCTGTAGAGAATCATTTCGGAAAGGATGTGGAAGGCTGATGGAGCAGAACAACACAGGTACACCGGCAAAAGCCCCATCCAGAAGACCTGTTTCGCAGGAGGCAAAGAGGGCGGCAGGGTACAAACGCAGAAAAAAAATATTTGAAAATATCCGTATCAGTATTGCTACAGTGATCGCAGCATTTTTTGCCATCCTGTTCCTGATGCCGATCGTCCTCACAATTACCAATTCGTTTATGTCATCCTCGGAGATTTCAGCAAATTACGGATCCGTATTTGCCACGAACGACAAGGGCGGCAAGGTCTATATTTCCGAAAAGGTAAATTTGAAATTTATTCCGGATATTGTGTCCTTCAGTCAGTATTCCACGGTGCTTTTGAAAAGTCCGGAATATCTGCTGAAATTCTGGAACTCCGTGATCCTGGTGGGGCCCATCGTGTTCTTCCAGCTATTGGTGGCATCGCTGGCATCTTACGGATTTGCCAGGTATACGGGGAAGCTGAGGTCACTGGTGTTTTTCTCTTATGTGATACTGATGCTGATGCCCTATCAGGTGACGCTGGTTCCCAACTATCTGGTGGCAGAATGGCTGAATATATTGAACAGTTACTGGGCCATCTGGCTGCCCGGCATCTTTTCACCTTTCGCAGTGTATCTGCTGACGAAATTTATGAAGAGGATTCCGGTGGGAGTCATGGAGGCGGCACAGATCGACGGCGCCGGAGAGTGGCAGATTTATCGGCTGATCTGTATGCCCCTGTGCAAAGGAGCACTATGCTCCGCAGCCATCCTGGTATTTATCGATTACTGGAACATGGTAGAACAGCCGCTGATCTTATTATCAGATGCGGAGATGCATCCGCTGTCCGTATTCCTGAGCAAGATCAATTCCGGTGAGATCGGACTGGCTTTCGCAGTGGCAACGATCTATATGGTACCAAGTCTTCTGGTGTTCCTCTACGGAGAAGAATATCTGGTGGACGGTATCACTTACCAGGGCGGTGTCAAGGGATAAGCCCGGAAGCAGGACAAAGACAGCAAGCATGGATAGAGGAGAACGAAAATGAACGAAAACGGTGGAAAAAAGAGAAGAGAATGGGTTAAAAATGCAGCCATTATATTCTTGTCTGTGATGTTGGTGCTGACATTTTTTTCCAACACATTTATGAATTATTCCCTTCCGGAGGTAGCGGCGCAGTATGTGCAGTCCGGTACCATTACGGCGAAGATACGGGGAACCGGTACGGTGGAGAGCGGAGATCCTTACAATGTGAAGATCAATGAGACCCGTACGATCGCCAGTGTCCTGGTGAAGACCGGAGACAAGGTAGAGAAGGGAGATACACTATTTTTACTGGAGGATAAGGAAAGCAAGGAACTGACGGATGCCCAGGCAGCATTGGATAAGGCAATGCTGGATTTCGAACTGGCACTGTTATCCGGTGACATTTCCAATTCTGCCTTCCAGAATGTACAGAGCGGAAAGGTGGCTTCCATCAACACTTATCAGAGCCGTATTGTGGCAGCGGAGGCGGAGATCGACAGATGGCAGAAACAGGTGGATGAAGCCACCAATGCCATCAATCAGCTGAAGACCGCACAGGTGAATGTAGATGCCGGCGGAACACCGGACACCAGTTCGGAACAGAACAAGGTGAACGTGGCACAGGCGGCATTGAACAGTGATGAGATCAAGATCGCGAAAGACAAGATCAGCGAATGGCAGGCAGCCCAGGCCACCTGCCAGGCTACCATCGACAAATACAATGAGCACATTGCAAGTTCCGTATCCGATGGAGATTATACCAATCAGGTAACCGAGGAAGAATATCAGCTGGCAGTGCGCAACAGTAACCGTTATCAGGAACTGATCAATGAGCGTCAGGCCTTTATCAACAACAATCCTGACAAGGTGAAGGCATATGATGAGAAGGTGAAGGCACTGTCGGATGCCAACAAAGCACTGGCGGATAAGCAGAACAGCAAGGAGAACAGCACCAATTCCCTGACCGTACAGACCCAGAACTGGCAGACGGAACTGGACAAACGCAATATTCAGCTGAAAGCGGCACGGGATACCAAAG
>JBNMJR010000065.1:0-11013 GCA_050873925.1 Acetatifactor sp. | reverse complement strand
CTTAATCGACATTTTTCTTTCCACATGCCCCGCGGCTTTTCGATTTGCGGGGCTTAATTTGCATTTTTCTTTCCACACACCCCGACGTCTTTTAATCCGCGGGGCTTAATTGGCATTTTTCTTTCCATGTGCCCCGATGGCTTTCAATCCGCGGGGCTTAATCGGCATTTTTCTTTCCATGCGCCCCGGCGGCTTTCTAAACCACACCCCCCCGGGTGGGCAGACGATTTCTGCCGCTTCGGGGGTTCGTATGATTTGTTATTAATATTCTTCCGCGATGTCGATCTCTTCCTGCTCGGCAGCTGTCGTGTCTGCAGAGTAAGGGGTTCTGTGAAGGTATGCCAGCCAATAACCGCAGCCTACGATTCCGGCGCCGCCCACGATGTTGCCAAGAGTGATGGGCAGCAGGGCTTTCACAAGGAAATTGAACCAGGTCAGACTCTCCGCCGCAATGCCGTAGACCTGTGCCGTCAGCAGACCGCACACACCGAAATACATGTCCGCAACGCTATGTTCGAAGCCGCATAACACGAACAGCATCACCGGCCAGTAGCTAGTCAGAAGCTTGCCGGATACACGCTTTGCCGCAAAGGACATCCATACCGCAATGCATACCAGAATATTGCACAGGATGCCTCTCACAAAAGCCTCTCCCACACTTAAGTTCGTCCGTGAGGCTGCCGCATTTACGATAGCCTGCGCCAGCTGTTCTCCGAAGAGATCCGGCGTCCGGCCTGCCACTACCATCACTGCCACGAACGCTGCACCGAGGAAGTTGCCGATATAGACAAACAGCCAGTTCTTCAACATTTTCCAGACACTGACCTTCTTCTCCAGCACCGCCAGTATGATCAGATTATTGCCGGTGAAAAGCTCACTGCCCGCCACCAGCACCATTGCCATGCCCGCCGGGAATACCGCTGCTCCCACCAGTTTCGCCACCGATGCGATACCGATGGTGCTGGATGCCGTAGTCGAAGCAATCCCTGCAAAACCGATAAACATACCGGCGAAGAATCCCAGCAGAATCGTCTTGAAGATCGACAGATTTACCTTGTGGATTCCGACTTCTATATAATTTCTTGCAATTTCCAAAGGTGAATGCATATCTTTACTTCCTCCTTATTTTCCCCGGCCGACTCCTGCGTCTACAGATCCGGCCGCTAAGTCCGTCCCTCATATTCTGAACATTTCCATCTTGCCATATTTCCAAAGCTCTTGCAAGCAAATCCGAAAAGAATATATCCCTCTCTTGATTTTCGCACGTTAATTTGCTATAGTGTTTGAAGGACAACCGGACGTCTTCAGGTTTTGTCCCACTATTTATTTCCAGTAAATAACAGAATCGAGGAAATTTACATGAGTACTCTTACATTTGGTTTTATCGGTCTGGGTCTGATCGGCGGTTCCATTGCCCGGGCGATCCGTCAGAATCTCCCCCAGTCTCAGATCATTGCTTACGATATTAATGCCGACACCCTGCGGGAAGCTTCCCAGTGCGGTGTTGCCAATGTGATCACCACAAGGATCGATGCTTCTTTCTCCGCCTGCGATTATCTCTTTCTCTGTGCTCCGGTGCAGAAAAACGACGAGAATCTCTCCGCCGTAAAAGAGATCCTCTCTCCCAAGACACTTCTCACCGATGTAGGAAGCGTCAAGAGTGAGATTCACAGAGAGATCAAAAAAGCCGGTCTGGAAGACCAGTTTATCGGCGGACATCCCATGGCCGGAAGTGACCGCGTGGGCTTTATCAATTCCAAGGCCGTCCTTTTGGAGAATGCCTACTACATTCTCACCCCGACAGATTCCGTTCCGGAAAATAAAGTCACAGACTATAAAAATCTGGTACAGCAGCTGGGAGCCATCCCCCTGATTCTGGAACCGGCACAGCATGATTATGTCACCGCCGCCGTCAGCCACCTGCCCCATATCATTGCCGCCTCTCTGGTAAATCTGGTGCGGGACAAGGATTCTGCGGACGGACTGATGAAAATGATCGCTGCCGGAGGTTTCAAGGATATTACCAGAATCGCCTCCTCTTCCGCTGCGGTATGGCAACAGATCTGCCTGACCAACACGGAAAATATCTCGACACTGTTGTCCTCCTACATTGCTTCCCTGCAAGGGATCCAGCAGGAATTAAATGCCAAAAGCGGCGATGACCTGTACGAACTGTTCGACAGCGCCAGAATCTACAGAGATTCCTTCATCAATACTGCCAGCGGCCCGTTAAAATCTTCCTATGCCATCACCATCGACATTGCCGACGAACCCGGTGAAATTGCCGCCGTAGCTACGATCCTTGCCCTGAAAAGTATCAGTATCAAGAATATCGGCATCGTCCACAACAGAGAATACGAAGGCGGCGTGCTGCGCATCGAATTCTATCAGGAAGAAGCTATCGAAAAGTCCACGAAGATCCTTCGGGAAAAAGGCTACAGTCTGCACGACAAAAAATAGTGTCTCCGCCGCACCAGTTTCTCCGCGCAGACACATAAGAACAGTCCAAACGCACCGCCGCAGGTATCCAGCAACACATCCGCAAAACACCCGTAGCGCCCCGGGACAAACAGCTGATGAAATTCATCCGCTCCGGCGGAAACAAACACCCAGAGCACGATCAGCAGATACAGCTTCCGGTTCCTCTCCTTCCAGGGCCGCCATACACCATACAGCAGCACTCCCATGCAGGCATACTCAGAAAAATGGGCCAGTTTACGGATCGGGTGTTCAAAATAAGCTGCCATGCTGTCGATCACATTTTGTGTCCAGTGTTTCCCGGAAATAGCATTCAGAAGCTCTGCGCATTTTTCCGAGATCATGGAACTCAGTGAGCCGGATTCCTCACCATCCTGACCGGAAAATACGAAAATCATCAAATATAACAGTACAAGTAAAATAGCAGCCACAACACTGACTGCTATTTTTTTCTTATTGTTTTTCATCATCGTTAATGGTCTGGTATACCCGGATCCTTGCCGCATCACTTTCCGACATGCCGATAAACACGGCACCGTAATCATAGGTATCTCCCTTCATCTCAATCCGGACGATCTGCAGGAAAGCATGCAGTACTTCATGAGTCCAGATCTTGAGATTGGATTCATACACTGCGCCGATACTCAGTACTTCCTTGCATAAAAATCCCACTCCCTCGGGAGACACATCCAGAATGTCAATACTGACTTCCTGCATATCCCCCTGATCCAGACGCTTTAACATCAGGGTCGAGTTCATCTCTGTACGCTTGCTTCGTCTTCTTTCTTCCATTACTTTTCTCCTTTTAAGTCCGCAATGAACATAGCATCACCAAAACTAAAGAAACGATATTTTTCACGAATGGCCTCTTCATAGGCATTCAGAATATGTTCTCTGCCTGCCAGTGCAGATACCAGCATTACCAGGGTAGATTCCGGCAGATGGAAATTCGTGATCAGAGCATCCAGCACTTTGAAACGATAGCCGGGGTAGATGAAAATTTCTGTATTGTCGCAGCCGGGCTGCACCATGCCCTGTTCATCCGCAGCGCTTTCCACAGTACGGCAGCTGGTGGTTCCCACACAGATCACACGACCGCCGTTTTTCTTCGTCTCGTTGATCGTGTTCGCAGCTTCTTCCGTCACCTGATAATACTCTGAATGCATATGATGTTCCAGCACATTTTCTTCTTTTACCGGCCGGAAAGTTCCCAGTCCCACATGCAGAGTTACGTAGGCGATCTTAATGCCTTTGTCTGCGATCTGCTGCAGAAGTTCCTGTGTAAAATGCAGTCCTGCCGTAGGTGCCGCCGCAGAACCTTCATATTTGGCATAAACGGTCTGATAACGATTTTTATCTTTCAGCTTATGGGTTATGTAAGGAGGCAGAGGCATCTCTCCCAGCTTGTCCAGTACCTCTTCAAAAATGCCCTCATATTCAAAACGGATCAGGCGATTGCCCTCTTCCACAGTCTCGAGAACTTCTGCCTTTAACAGGCCGTCTCCAAAGGTCAGGCGCTGGCCGGGCTTACATTTTTTGCCGGGCTTTACCAGAGTCTCCCAGACATCCGCTTCTTTTCGTTTTAATAAAAGGACTTCCACATGTCCGCCGGTGCCTTCCCGCTCTCCCAAAAGTCTTGCGGGAATGACCTTGGTGTTGTTCAGCACCAGGCAGTCTCCGGGATGCAGGTAGTCGATGATCTCCCGGAAAATATGATGAGAGATCTCTCCGGTATTCTTATCCAGCACCAGCAGTCTGGAGGAAGAACGATCCTCCAGCGGGTCCTGTGCGATCAGCTCCTGGGGCAGATCAAAGTAAAAATCTGATTTTTTCAGTTCGGTTGTCTCTGCCATTACAGGCTCGCTCCTTCCACAAATGCTTTATAGCCGCGATATGCTTCGTATACATCGGCCTTGCTGGTAGCTTCCCAGGGTGCATGCATGTTCAGCACTGCCACACCGCTGTCAATGACATTCATACCATACAGTGCCAGAATATATGCGATGGTTCCGCCGCCACCCAGATCTACCTTGCCAAGCTCTGCGGTCTGGAAATTCACCTCTGCCTTGTCGAAGATATGACGCAGATGTGCCAGATACTCCGCATTGGCATCGTTGGAACCGGATTTTCCTCTGGCTCCGGTGAATTTGTTGATAACCATACCGCCGCCTAAATATGCCACGTTTTTCTTGTCGAAGCTGGAAGCATAGGTAGGATCAAAAGCACTGCTGACATCGGAAGACAGCATGCAGCTGTGCGCCAGACATCTTCTCACATTCAGCTCACTGTACTCACCTGCCAGATTCATGACTTCTGCCACAGCATTTTCAAAGAAATGAGACTGCATACCGGTAGCACCTACAGATCCGATCTCTTCCTTGTCCACCAGAATACAGCACATGGTACGGTCGGTCACATCACTGTCCAGCATTGCCTGCATGGAAGTGTAAGCACAGACTCTGTCGTCCTGTCCGTAAGCCAGTGTCATGCTACGGTCGAAGCCTGCTTCTCTCGCTTTGCCTGCGGGAACGATCTCCAGCTCTGCGGAGACAAAATCCTCTTCATGAATATCGTAGGTTTCTTTCAGAATATCCAGAACGCCTGCTTTTACTGCTTCTTTTCCGGCTTCCTTCTCGTCCTTCTTCTTGTCTTTCTTATCGATCAGCAGCGGCTTGTTGCCTACGATGATATCCAGAGCTTCGCCCTCGATAACCTTCGCTGCCTTCTTCTCCAGCTGTTCCTGTGCCAGATGGATCAGCAGATCGGATACGAAGAATACGGGATCATCCTCATTCTCACCGATATTGATCTCTACGCAGGTGCCGTCCTTTTTCACGATGACACCGTGAATAGCCAGAGGAATGGTCACCCACTGGTACTTCTTCACTCCCCCGTAATAATGGGTATCCAGATAAGCAAAGCCGCCATCCTCATACAGAGGATTCTGCTTCACATCCAGTCTGGGGCTGTCGATATGGGCGCCGAGGATGTTCATGCCCTCTGTCATGGGCTTACGGCCGATCTGGAACATGGCAATGGATTTGTTCATCCATACACTGTATACTTTATCACCGGTCTTCAGGGACGCACCATCTTTGATCAGGCTTTCCAGCTCACGGTAACCGGACTTTTCAATCGTGTTGACAATGGTATCGATGCATTCTCTCTCGGTCTTACCGTTGTCCAGAAAATCACGGTACTGTGCATTTATTTTCTCCAGTTCTTTTAACTGTTTGGAAGAATAGGTCTCCCAGGTGTTTTTCTTTTCCATGTTTATCCTCATTTCCGCATCCGTTTCACGGATACTCTTTTACTATAATCATAACAGGAGAGGTCTTACGCCCTCTCCGTATCAGTGTACTACATTTGTGTTCGCAGTTCAATTCCCGTCTGTCAGATTTTCATCCCGCTTCTCCGGGTTTCTGTCGATCTCCGTATAATGTTTTTTCCTGCGCTGGATCTTTTTGATCTCCCGGATACGTCTGCGGTTCTCTCTCGCCAGTTCACTCTTACTGCTGGCATGATTCACCAGCACCCGGTTCACCGGCCGGAAATACCGGTTCAGATAAGCACCGATCAGAATAATATACATACAGAAATACATCCACAGCAGAATGATGACCATGATTGCCAGACTTCCGTAGATACTATACCCGTTTCCATAGGACACATACATGGAAAAGCCCCAGGAGAACACACTCCAGACCACCGCCGCAAAACAGGCACCCGGAATCTGTTCGGTAAATTTTAGCTTTGTGTCGGGAATATACGTATAAATCATTCCAAACATTAGAATCAGCACCGCCCAGACGAACAGAAAACGAAAGTTCATTAAAAAGCTTACGAACATCTGTAACTGCGGGATCCTGTGCAATGCAATGTCCACCAGCTGATTGCCGAACACCATCAGGAACAAAGACAATATCAGTACCACCAGCATGATCAGTGTATAAAAGCTGGCAATAAAACGAATTACAAAATAATTACGCTTCTCATCCACGCCATTGACCGCATTCAGTCCCCGCATCAGCGCCATAACACCTTTGGCTGCCGACCAGACCATGGCGATCAGCGCCACCGGCAGAATTCCCACAGAGCTCTCATACACGTCCACCACAAGGCTCTCCACCATGGCATCCGCAATATCCGGGGTCACATCCGTCAGAGCCGTGATCAGATTCTGCTCCGTCACCGGAGTGTAGGGAATCACGGCGCAGACCACCATGAGCATCGGGATGACCGACAAAAACAGGAAGAAGGCTGTGCTGGACGCATAGGCACTGATATTCTGTTTTTTCATCTGGCTGGAAAAATCTCTCCAGATGCGGATTATTTTCCTGAGCATATTTCGCATCCTTCATAAAAAAAGTTAAGGATCTGTTCCGCGCAAAGCCCTTGTAATGCCATGTTTTTGGCACCGTTCTGGCTCATTCCCACGCCGTGGCCGAATCCGCCGCCGATAATGTTATATCCTACCACATTTTTCTTATCGTGGCTAGGTTCAATCACAAAAAAAGCGCTGGGAAGCAGATTCGGCATGGCTACCTCACTGCCGTCCTGTCTTACTACCTTTGTCTCTCCGTCACAAAGTACTGCTCTGATATTATATTCCGAGATCACCTTAAAGGTTCCTTTGTCCGTGACAATGATCATTTCATCTGCCACACCGCCGGGACCTCTTTTTACAATGGTGATATCCTTTACTTTGGAAAAAGTTTTTATGTTTTGACTGACATAGTCATCGTCCTTCAGGGTCAATATCAGCTTCCCATTGGCTTCATAACGTTTCTTCAGCGTCTCCGACATCCGGTCCACATCGATCTCCTTTACCGTATATGTCCAGCGGTACCAGCCCTCCTGCGCCTCATAGTCTCCCGCATGCGTCTCCGTAATAAAATCACGGAAAATCTCTTCTTCCTTCAGGTCCTCTGTACCCGCCTCCGTGTTCACCTCATCACTTTCTGCCGCAGCTGTCTCATCATCCGTCTGTGCCAGACTCTGCGGATTCAGCCGACTGCTCTTCAGATAATCCAGAGTCTCTGCCTCCGCTGTCTTCCATACATTTGCCGTGGTTCCCACGCCGCAGGAAGTAGAATAATAATAGGTATTTGCCACCGTTCCTTCCTCCGTCAGGATCATCTGTCCATAAGTCTCCTTCACCGCTGTGGTAGCGCTGTCAGCCTCTGTGATATTATTATAGACCTGATAGGAAGTACTGTCGTCCACGTGGGCACCGTACCGGGGATAGCCCGCCCGCAGCATATGACCGTAGGCATAGGTTCTGGCACAGATAGCCTGTGCTTTCAGGGCTTCCAGCGGGTAAGATGCCGGCATCTCACTGGGCACCACACTGTAGAGATATTCTTCCAGTGGCAGTTCATTTACCACAGCAATTCCGTCTGCGGTCCGCAACAACTCTATATGCCCTCTGTAAGAAGGGGTTCCCTGGCTTCGGTTCACATTGATCAGCCGGACCCTGCCGGTCAGCACCGTAGGCATTATGTTGATCCGCTCTCCCACGAAATAATCGCTGTCGGAGTCGATAGTCACTTCTTCTCCTTTGAAAAACAGTTCCTCCTGTATCTCTTTGCCGTTCCCGTACTGTAGCAGAAAATCACAGTCTGCCGTCAGTGTCACTTTTTGGTGCAAAACATCCGCAAAATCCGAAGTTTTAATCAATACCCGGATTTTGTCCATGTTATCCTCCCGGGCCAGCAGAATACCGCAGATCTCGCCGTTCTCACATACAAAGTCCGCATCCGTATAACCGAATCGCAGATCCGCGATGGTGCACATGGTAAGCTCCCGGTACAGACGATACCCTTTGTAATCCTCCGCCAGTGGGATCCGGCCTCTGCCCTCGATCTCAATACCGCTTTCATCCGCTGACAACACCCGGCCTGTTAATTTCTCCGTTTTCAGGACAACGGCACTCACGAGATCATCCGTAAGTTCCACATCCGCCAGCTGTTCCCGCATCTGCTCCGATGTCGGCAGGCTACCTGCATCATTTGCCTCTGTATCCAGATCATAGGTCTCTCTCACTCCGTCACAGAATAGGGTGATCTGATGGCCTTCCGCCTCCGTGATCCAGACATTTTTAAGCTCCCGTACTACCGGAATATGCTGCGGCAGGGTCTCTTCTGTCTCCGGTGCCACCGGTTCCTCCCGCCCGCAGCTATGTAACAAATTTATCAGAAGCAAAAAAAGAAGAAATGCCGCACCTAACACACACAGGTATTTCTTCCACTGTATTCGCTGTTCTTTTGAAAGTTTATAATAGTTCTCAAGCAGTCTGTTTTTCTTCAAATCGTTTCCCGCCTATTCAGAATCTTTTTATGACTTTAAAAGAGCAGCCCCAAAGGACTGCTCTCTCTTTTGTATTGTTATCCCCAAAATGCCGCCTCTTACCTTTTGACTCCTAGCAATGCTAGGTGGGTAACCGCAACCAACCTTTTGCCTTCCCTTCCAATCCTCCTTGCGGAGTGAGGGCTTGACAGCCACTTGGCAATATAGGAATCCCGTTTAAAGTAAATGTAGGTTCAAAACTGGTAAGAGTTATCGCACATCTCAGGTTAAGTATATTATAGCGAGTTGAGATGTATTTTACAACTGTAAATTTTACCAATATTGTTACTTACGCAAAAAGGCTGTCTCCGAAGAGACAGCCTTCAATATTGCATTTGTCTGTAAAGTAAGATTACAGCTGAGGACCAGCAGCAACCAGAGCCTTACCGGCATCATTTCCTTCGTATTTAGCGAAGTTCTTGATGAATCTCTGAGCCAGATCCTTTGCCTTCTCTTCCCACTGGGAAGGATCAGCGTAGGTATCTCTGGGATCCAGAATACCGGTGTCAACACCAGCCAGCTCGGCAGGAACTTCGAAATCGAAGTAAGGGATCTTCTTGGTAGGAGCAGTCTTGATAGCACCATCCAGGATAGCATCGATGATACCACGAGTATCCTTAATGGAGATACGCTTACCGGTTCCGTTCCATCCGGTGTTAACCAGGTATGCCTTAGCACCGTTCTTCTCCATCTTCTTAACCAGTTCTTCTGCATACTTTGTAGGATGCAGCTCCAGGAATGCCTGGCCGAAGCAAGCAGAGAAGGTAGGGGTAGGCTCGGTAATACCACGCTCGGTACCAGCTAACTTAGCTGTGAAACCGGACAGGAAGTAGTACTGGGTCTGCTCCGGAGTCAGAATAGATACGGGAGGCAGTACGCCGAATGCATCAGCAGACAGGAAGATTACGTTCTTAGCTGCAGGTGCGGAAGAAATAGGACGTACGATATTCTTAATATGGTTGATAGGATAAGATACACGAGTATTCTCGGTAACGCTCTTATCGTTGAAATCAATCTTGCCGTTAGCATCAACGGTTACGTTCTCAAGCAGAGCATCTCTCTTGATTGCGTTGTAGATGTCGGGCTCGGAATCCTTGTCCAGGTTGATAACCTTAGCGTAGCATCCACCTTCGAAGTTGAATACGCCGTTGTCATCCCAACCGTGCTCGTCATCACCGATCAGCAGACGCTTAGGATCGGTAGACAGGGTGGTCTTACCGGTTCCGGACAGACCGAAGAAGATTGCGGTGTTCTCACCGTTCATATCGGTGTTTGCGGAGCAGTGCATGGAAGCGATACCCTTCAGAGGCAGGTAGTAGTTCATCATGGAGAACATACCCTTCTTCATCTCTCCGCCGTACCATGTGTTAACAATAACCTGCTCACGGCTGGTAATGTTGAATGCTACACAGGTCTCGGAATTCAGACCCAGCTCCTTGTAATTCTCAACCTTAGCCTTGGATGCGTTGTAAACTACGAAATCAGGCTCGAAGTTCTTCAGCTCTTCCTCGGTGGGTTTGATGAACATATTGGTTACGAAATGAGCCTGCCAAGCTACCTCTACGATGAAACGGATAGCCATGCGGGTGTCCTTGTTGGCGCCGCAGAATGCATCTACAACGAACAGTCTCTTGTTGGACAGCTCCTTCTTAGCGATATCCTTTACAGCAGCCCATGCTTCCTGAGACATACGATGGTTGTCGTTCTTGTACTCATCAGAGGTCCACCATACAGTGTCCTTGGAGTTCTCATCCTCAACGATGAACTTATCTTTGGGAGAACGTCCTGTATATATACCGGTCATAACGTTTACCGCACCGAGTTCGGTCTCCTGACCTTTCTCATAGCCTTCCAGTTCAGGCTTCATCTCTTCTTTGAATAACTCTTCATAAGAAGGATTGTAAACGATTTCTGTGGTTCCGGTGATGCCGTACTTGCTTAAATTGATCTCTGCCATCTTACATTAACCTCTTTCCTTTAAATTTATGTGTGTCTTTATCTTCTGCCACATCGTCTGTATTATCTCAAAACCCAGTAAAAAAGTCAAGAAACCGTTAAAAATTTTATACTGATTTTATATTCTCTTTACTTTACCCCGGTTTCTTTCGCCAGCCACTCTTTTTCTTCCTCATTCAGATAGGGAGAAATCTTCTCGTAGACGGTTTTCTGATACTCGTGCAGATACTT
>JBNMJR010000064.1:0-11078 GCA_050873925.1 Acetatifactor sp. | reverse complement strand
TCCCTACACCGATCACACCGGTCAAAATGGATAAGGAGAGCCGCCAGATCACGCTGGCCTTTTTCGAACAGAAGAGTACCGTGGATTATATCGGGGCGGTACAGGGCATTCCGGTGTGCTTTGATGCCAAGGAATGTGCGGTGGATACCTTTTCCCTGCAAAATATCCATCCTCATCAGGTGGAATTCATGCGACAGTTTGAAAAACAGGGCGGCATTGCCTTTTTCCTGATCTTTTACAGCCATAAGGATCTGTTGTATTACCTTCCCTACGAAATGCTTCGTTTTTTCTGGGACAGAGCGCAGGAAGGCGGCCGGAAAAGCTTTCGCTTCGAAGAGCTGAACCCGGAATATATTATCCCGAAGCATCAGGGAATTCTGGTTCCTTATCTGGATATTCTGAAAAAAGATCTGGAAGACCGGGAGGATTAATTATTTCAGGGAATGTTTTTTGCCTTGACAGCAGAGAGGTCTCCTAGTATACTACAAATAGTTTCGTATGCTACTATGATAATATGGTAGCACGTTAATACATTAAAGTGTATGAATTGAGGGATGCATATGAATAACAGACTTTTACATACGCCGGAAGGTGTCCGGGACATTTACGGAAAAGAATATGCCAGGAAACTGGCCGTGGAACAGAAGCTGCAGAAAGCGATTCATTGTTTTGGATACGAAGATATCCAGACTCCTTCCATTGAGTTTTTTGATGTTTTCTCCAAGGAGATCGGAACCACTCCCAGCAAGGAACTGTATAAGTTTTTTGACAAAGAAGGAAATACGCTGGTATTACGTCCCGATTTCACCCCTTCCATTGCCCGCTGTGCCGCAAAGTATTTTATGGAAGAGAAGGTGCCGCTTCGTTTCAGCTACAACGGCAATACTTTCACCAATACCTCCAATCTGCAGGGAAAATTAAAAGAAGTGACCCAGATGGGTGCAGAGCTCATCGGTGACCCTTCCGTGGAGGCGGATGCGGAAGTCATCAGTATGGTGATCGAAGCTTTGAAGAGTGCCGGGCTGACCAGATTTCAGGTGACCATCGGTGAAGTGGATTATTTCCGTGGTCTCTGTGAAGAGGCCGGACTGGACGAGGATACGGAAAAAGAGCTCCGTTCCTGTATCTCCGGCAAGAACTTTTTCGCTGCTCAGGAGCTTTTAGAGCAAAAGCAGATCCCTGAGCCTTACCACAGCATTTTGTTAAAGCTGGCGGATATGTTTGAAAACATAGAGTCTCTGGAAGATGCCAGGGCATTGGTTAAAAATGAGAGATCCTTACAGGCGATCGCAAGGCTGGAAAAATTAAAAGATCGCTTATAGCAGTACGGCGTTGCGGAATACATTTCCTTTGACCTCGGAATGCTCAGCAAATACCAGTATTATACCGGCGTTGTCTTCAAAGCCTACACTTACGGCATCGGCGATGCCGTGGTGAAGGGCGGCCGTTACGACAACCTGCTCCGGAAGTTCGGCAAGGATGCGGCAGCGATCGGTTTTGTCATTGTTATCGATGACCTGTTAGAGGCATTATCCCGTCAGAAAGTGAATATCGACATTCCCGCTTCCGGTAAAGTAGTGTATTACCGGGCCGGAGACGAGGCGGATTATCTGGCGAAGCTTTCCGAAGTCGTAAGTTTACGCAAGGAAGGCATTCCCACCGTACTTTCCCCCGAGATTACAGAGAACGAGGAGGCAGATCAGTAATGAGTGAAGAAAGATATCTTACATTTGCTCTGGGAAAGGGCAGACTTGCCAAAAAGACACTGGAACTTTTCGAACAGATCGGTATCACCTGTGAAGAGATGAAGGATAAGGATACCAGAAAGCTGATCTTTGTCAACGAAGAATACAAATTACGCTTTTTCCTGGCAAAGGGTCCCGACGTTCCCACCTATGTAGAGTACGGTGCTGCGGATATCGGCGTGGTCGGCAAGGACACCATTCTGGAAGAGAACCGGAATGTCTACGAAGTGCTGGATCTGGGCTTCGGCAAATGCCGGATGTGTGTCTGCGGTCCCGCTTCCGCCAGAGAACTGTTGAAGCACCATGAGCGAATCCGGGTAGCCAGCAAATATCCCAATATCGCCAGAGAATATTTTTACAATAAAAAGCATCAGACCGTGGACATTATCAAATTAAACGGCTCTGTGGAGTTAGGACCTCTGGTAGAGCTGTCCGATGTTATCGTGGATATCGTGGAGACCGGTTCCACCCTGAAGGAAAACGGTCTGGAAGTCTTAGAAGAGGTATGTCCTCTGTCCGCCCGTATGATCGTCAATCCGGTGAGCATGCAGATGGAAGCCGACCGGATCCGCAAGCTGGTAGGAGCAATCCGCGAGCAGTTAAAGGTACAGGCGTAGTTCATAGCTTTTTCGTAATAAATGCAATAAAATCGATAAGAACAGATAAAGGAGAGTAACGTCATGAGAATCGTAGCATTGGATAAAGAATCAAAGCAGAGTATTTTGAACGACCTCTTAAAGAGAAGCCCGAACAATTATTCCCAGTATGAAAGCACGGTAAACCAGATCATTGAGAAGGTCCGTTCCGAAGGGGATCAGGCTTTATTCGATTACACTTTACAGTTTGACAAGTTTGCATTGACCGCAGAGAATATCCGTGTCACAAAGGAAGAGATTGCCGAAGCTTACGCACAGATGGATGCCGGCCTGATCGATGTGATCCGCCAGTCTGCGGAAAACATCCGTGCCTTTCACCAGAAGCAGCTTCGTAACAGCTGGTTCGATGCCAAGCCCGACGGCACGATCTTAGGCATGAAGATCACTGCCATTGAGAGAGCCGGTGTCTATGTGCCCGGCGGTAAAGCAGCTTATCCTTCCAGCGTACTGATGAATGTGATTCCCGCCAAGGTAGCCGGTGTGGATGAGATCATTATGACCACCCCTCCCGGAAAAGACGGCAAAGTCAATCCCGGTACTCTGGTGGCCGCAGATATTGCAGGTGTGGATACCATCTATAAAGTAGGCGGTGCGCAGGCTATCGCAGCCATGGCTTTCGGAACCGAGTCCGTACCGAAGGTCGACAAGATTACCGGCCCCGGCAATATCTTCGTAGCCCTTGCCAAAAAGGCAGTCTACGGTTATGTCAGCATTGATTCCATTGCTGGCCCCAGTGAAATCCTGGTACTGGCGGATGAGACCGCAACTCCCAGATACGTTGCGGCGGATCTGTTGTCTCAGGCTGAACATGATGAACTGGCCAGCGCCATTCTGATCACCACTTCGAAAGAACTGGCTGAAAAAGTTTCTGAAGAAGTGGACGGTTTTGTCAAGGTACTGGAGCGTGCGCCCATTATTCAGAAGTCTCTGGACAATTACGGATACATTCTGTTAGCCGACAGCATGGAAGATGCCATCGATGCCGCCAACGCCATTGCTTCCGAGCACTTAGAGATCATTACGAAGAATCCTTTTGACACCATGACACGTATCCGCAATGCCGGTGCTATTTTCCTGGGAGAGTATGCTTCCGAACCTCTGGGAGATTATTTTGCAGGTCCGAACCACATTCTGCCCACCAACGGCACGGCGCGGTTCTTCTCCCCGGTAAACGTGGATGATTTCATCAAGAAGACCAGCATCATCTCTTATTCCAGAGAGGCACTGGAAAAGGTACACAACCAGATCGAGACCTTTGCAAAGAGTGAAGGCTTGACCGCACATGCAAACAGTATTAAAGTTAGATTTGAAGATTAACTGTTTCCTCTGGGAAAGGAGTCATCGGATATTATGGAACGAATCGCAACTGTGACCCGTACAACAAAAGAGACCGACATTGCCATAACCTTAAATCTGGACGGCAGCGGAAAGGCCGATCTGTCTACCGGCATCGGATTTTTTGACCACATGCTGGATGGCTTTGCAAGACACGGATTTTTTGATCTGGAGTGCAAGGTGAGGGGCGATCTGCAGGTGGACGGTCACCACACGGTGGAGGATACCGGCATTGTCTTCGGCGAAGCCATCAAAAAAGCAGTGGGAGACAAGAAGGGTATCAACCGTTACGGTTATTTTATCCTGCCTATGGATGAAGTGCTTGCTTTATGTGCCGTTGACTTAAGCGGTCGGCCTTATCTTAATTTTGAATGTGACTTCACGGTGCCGAAGGTGGGTGAACTGGATACCGAACTGGTGAAGGAATTTTTCTATGCCGTATCTTACAGTGCGGGTATGAATTTACATATCAAGATGTTATCTCCGGGTAACAATCACCACATGATCGAGGCCATGTTCAAGGCTTTTGCCAAGGCGCTGGATCAGGCCGTTTCCTATAATTCGAAGGTAACGGATGTCTTAAGCACCAAAGGAAGTCTGTAAGAAAAATACGTGCCTGCAGCCCCGGCTTTGCAGGTATAGAAAAACGCGAGGATTACTATGATCATCAAGAAATTTGTTCCCTGTATTTATTTATATCATGAACATGCGGTACGGAATCTTTCGGATACCACCATCGTAGATACGGATCCCGTCCGTCTGGCAGATTATTACTGCGAACACAATGCCGATGAACTGATCGTGTTCGATATGTCCGAGGGCGATGCAGAGCATGATGCCGCACTGGATATCATCAAGGAGATCTGTGCCAAGGCGGAAGTGGATGTCATCGGTGCCGGCAATGTCAAGCGCATGGAGGACATTAAGAAATTACTTTATGCCGGATGTAAGAAGGCGGTTCTCGATTATGAGAAGGAGAGTAATATTGAGATCACCGAAGAAGTCTCTCTGAAATTCGGCAAGGACAAGATCCTGATCTCTTACAACGACCCGGCCGTTCTGGAATTGCATAAGGAAAAAATTGAAAAGTATATCTCCGCCATGATCCTGATGAACCCGCACCAGATCCGGGAGACGCAGGCCATTCTGTCTCTTCCGTTTTTCGTGCAGATCAATCAGGTGGCACTGAATAAATTGCTGGAGATCTTTGCCTATGAGAATGTTTGCGGTGTCACCGGCAATACCATTAATGACAATGTAAAAGAGATCGTTGCCCTGAAGGATCTGTGCCGGGAGAACGATATTCCCATCGAATCCTTCCAGGCCGCTTACAAATGGGAAGATTTCAAGAAAAACAGTGACGGCATGGTGCCCGTTATCGTACAGGATTACCGGACTCAGGAAGTACTGATGATGGCTTATATGAATGAGGAAGCTTACGAGCAGACCCTGAAGCTGGGCAAGATGACCTACTACAGCAGAAGCCGTCAGGAATTGTGGCTGAAGGGCCTGACCAGCGGCCACTACCAGTACGTGAAGGAGCTGGTGGCTGACTGTGATATGGACACGATCCTTGCGAAAGTATCTCAGGTCGGTGCAGCCTGTCATACCGGAAGCAGAAGCTGCTTCTTCAATGAGATCACGAAAAAGGATTATGAGGAAAGTAATAATCCTTTACAGGTATTCGAGGAAGTCTTCGATGTGATCAAGGACCGCAAGGTACACCCTAAGGAAGGTTCTTATACCAATTACCTGTTCGATAAGGGCATTGACAAGATTCTTAAGAAACTGGGTGAGGAAGCCACGGAGATCGTCATCGCCGCCAAGAATCCCAACCCCAACGAGGTCAAATATGAGATCAGCGATTTCCTGTATCATATGATGGTGCTGATGGCGGAAAAGGATGTCACCTGGGAAGAGATCACTACAGAGCTTGCGAACCGTTAACCGCGGTTTCCACCCAGGTCTTAAGGTAAGTGCCGTAATCCACGTCGGTGACATAGTGCAGCACCTGATCCATGGAGATTCCGGCAAAGCATTTGCCCTTTTGATCCAGTAATATGATCGTCAATAATAATACTCCGGCCAGAGCAAGGCGGATTTTGAACGTACCGGCATCGGAAGATACGGCGGGTTCGGATTCCTTTTGTTCTGGCCTTATTTCTGCCTGTCTGCGCATCTGCTGTAAGAGTTCTTCTTTGTGTCTGTTGTCTCTTTTTTCCATTCCGATCCTCCTTTGCAGTTCATATTTATGTGCCTTTTGGTACTGGCAGAACTTCATTTTATAAGGTATAATTAAACTTATTCGGAGCCATGTAAGCATCCTGTAAATATTTGTCGAATCCCTTTGTTATTCGTAAGAATATTTGGGAATGCTTATAGGGCGAGTAAACTTCATGAACAAAAAGGATACCAATTATGGCAGAACAGACAGGAAAAGAATTCGCAGCGAAAATACAGGCAAACATTCAAAAAGTATTGGTGGGAAAGGAAGAAGTGACAGAGCTTCTTCTGACCGCACTTTTAGCCGACGGTCATGTGCTTTTGGAGGATGTTCCCGGCACCGGCAAAACAAAGCTTGCCAAGGCACTGGCAAAGTCTCTGAACGTACAGTTCTCCCGGGTGCAGTTTACCCCGGATCTGCTGCCCGGTGACATCACCGGCATCAATGTCTATGACAGACAGAAGAATGAGTTCACCCTGCGAAAAGGACCGGTATTTACCAATATTTTACTGGCGGATGAATTGAACCGTGCCACCCCCAGGACCCAGGCGGGACTGTTGGAATGTATGGAAGAGCGTCAGGTGACTATCGACGGCGTCTCTTATATGCCGGGAGACCCTTTTTTCGTTATTGCCACGGAAAATCCCATTGAAAGCGCCGGTGTATTTCCTCTGCCGGAAGCTCAGTTGGACCGTTTTCTCATGAAACTGTCCATGAACCTTCCTTCCAGAGAAGAGGAACTTCGGATCCTGGATCTGTATATGGAGGACGATCCTCTGCATGCCCTGACTTCTGTAGTTTCCGCGGAAGAACTTCTGGCGGCCCGGGCGGAAGTCTCGAAGGTCTTCGTTCATCCCTGTATCCGGGAATATATGGTACAGATTGTAGAAGCCACGAGAAGTGCAGATGGGGTGCTGGCCGGAGTCAGCCCCAGAGGTACCCTGGGACTTTTACGCTGTGTGAAGGCTTACGCTTATCTGCAGGGGCGTTCCTATGCGGTCCCGGATGATGTGCGTACCCTGGCGGTTCCGGTACTGGCTCACAGACTGGTGTGTGGCTTCGGCTCCGATACGGGATCCGCAGAAAACCGTATGGAAGCTATTTTATCCGGTGTTCCCGTTCCTACGGAAAGGTTCGAGCCATGATACAGCTGTTGGGAATCATCGTCTTTGCCCTGCTTCTGTATCTGGGGCAGAAATATATCTATGAAAAAATATGGCAACGGGGATTAAACGTTTCTCTTGCTTTTAAAGCAGATGGAATCTGGGAAGGGCAGGAGAATGAGCTTGCGGAAATCATTGAGAATCGAAAACGTCTGCCGCTTACCATGCTGAAAGTGAAGTTTCAGACCGACAGACATCTGGTATTTGCGGATACCAAAGGCTCCCGTACCACAGACCGTTATTACCGCAATGACATCTTCCAGATCGGCCGCCTGGAAAAAGTCACCCGTAATCTATCCTTCACCGGCGGCAGAAGAGGCTATTATACCATAACGGAGGCGGATCTGGTGGCTTCGGATCTGTTCCTGACCGCACAGTATACGGCCACGACTCCGATTACAAAGTGCAGTCTTTATGTGTACCCGAAGCCCTTTTCCCATCCGGATTTTAAACGGTCTTTAAAACAGTTAAACGGAGAAGTTCTGGCGAAACGGCATCTGCTGGAAGATCCTTTCGAATACCGGGGCATCCGGGATTACCAGCCACAGGATGACCTAAAAAGCATCAACTGGAAGGCCACGGCCCGTACCGGAGACCTAAAAGTAAACCAGAAAAATTATACGGCCCAGAAGTCTGTACGGATCTTCCTGAATCTGGAAGACACCGGAATCTTAAAAAAAGAAGACTGCGTAGAGGCCAGTCTGCAAATTGCTGCGGCGCTTTTATTAATGTTTCTGGAGCAGGGAATGCAGGTGGCATTGTATTGCAACAGCATCGATGTGACGAGCGGAGAACCCTGTATTCTGGAAGCAGGAGGCGGAATCAGACAGCGCAATGCCGCCCTGCAGGCACTGGCAAGGGTTGATACTTCAAAACCGGTGCTGCCTTTTACGGAGCTTTTTGCCTCCCGTTTATCCGACACCACCAATGCACTTTATACCTGTTTTATATCCCCCAATGCTTACGATGACTTTGCGGCACTGCTTCTGCAATATCAGGAACAGCACCCGGATATGAAATGGTTTTATCCCTATTCCGAAAGTCCCCCTCCGGAGACAGAAGAACCTCTGCGTTCTCTGATCACCTTTATCTCCCTGCGGGAAGAAAGAGTCTGAATGTGAAAGAATTATTGACAGATCTGATGAATCAATTATGTTTTTACCCGCTGGCCATGACAGCAGCCACGCTGCTTGCCGCGCTTTCTCCGGCGAGTCGTCCCTCCCTGGCATTTTGGATGCTTGGAGCACTTCCCGTGTTTTTTCTGTTCTATGTAAGAAAACGCTGCAGGCACCTGCCGGTATTATTGCTATTACACGGAGTCGTACTGGTACTTTTTTATGCGCTTCCTGCAGTCAATGGTGTGAACCGGGGTGTACGGCTGTTAGTGGGAGCGGGATTTGTGATCTATTCTCTCTGGCTGCGTTTCCGGACAGAGGATTTTGCCTCAGACCCCCTGCCTTTGCCACTTGCTGCGGGAATCGCGTTATTATGTCTTTTCTTACAGCATTATCAGGGAAATGAAGGCTGGGACCTTTTTTACCGCATGAGCCTGATCCTGGTCTTTTTGCTGTATGCCGTCATTTTGTTTTTGCAGTCCTATGAAGATTTTCTTACCGTGAACCGACTGAGTACCGGCAAAATCCCTTTTCAGGAGATCCTGCGTTCCGGCCTGCACAGCACTACGACCTTTGTCCTTTTGTCCGGGATTCTGCTTCTGGCGATATCACAGTTTGCCTGGTTAAAACCTTTTTTACAGCTGTTGCGAAGTGGTCTGCTTACGATCCTTCGTTTTCTCTTCGGACTGCTTCCCGCGGATTCCACAAATCCTGATGTGGTGATCGAACAGACGGTGGGCGGTGGCGATATGCCGCCTATGGAAGCGGAAGATCCGTTTTTCCTATGGGTAATTCTGGAATATGTGGCTATGATCGCGCTTTTACTTGCCGGTATCTTCTTATTGTACCGGGGAATTCGAAAGCTGATGGCCTTTCTGCGGGATAAAATGCAGATCTCCTTTACCGAAGAACTTCCGGGCAGGCAGGAGAGCTCGGACAAACGGGAAAAACTGGAACTGTCCGGTGATAAGACCAGCTCCCGGACGGGCAAAAATAAGTTTTCCTTCCTGTTTCCCGATGCCAGACAGAAGATCCGGCGCATTTATTTGAAAAAAATGAGTACCTGTGGACTTGCAAAAGAGCGGCTGCCATTTTATACTGCTAGAGATGCGGAAAAATCCCTGGGCTCCGAAGGCATGGCTGCCATCTACGAAAGGGCCCGTTATTCCGAGGCTCCCTGCACGGAGGAGGATGTCCGCCGCATGAAAAAATTTATATAAAAATAACTATAGAAATCATTTGAGGTAATTATGAACGAAAAGTTAGCGTTAAGCGATGATATTCTGATGAAGATTGAAAAACCGGCCCGTTACATCGGCAACGAGGTCAACGCCGTAGTGAAGGACAAGGACAGCGTGGATGTCCGTTTCTGTATGTGTTTCCCGGATGTCTACGAGATCGGTATGTCCCATCTGGGGATTCAGATTCTGTATGGCATGCTCAATTCCTGGGACGATGTCTGGTGCGAACGAGTGTATTCTCCCTGGGTGGATCTGGATGCCATTATGCGTAAGGAGAATATTCCGCTGTTTGCTCTGGAAAGTCAGGATCCGATCAAAGATTTCGATTTCCTCGGTATTACCATTCAGTATGAGATGTGTTATACCAATATTTTACAGGTTCTGGATCTTGCGGGAATTCCGCTGTTGGCTGCGGAGCGCCGGGATGACTGTCCCATCATTATTGGCGGTGGTCCCTGTACCTATAATCCGGAACCCATTGCAGACTTTTTCGATATTTTCTATATCGGAGAGGGGGAGACCCAGTATCGCCCGCTGATCGATCTCTATAAAAAATGCCGTGCGGAGAAGACCGGCAGAGAAGAATTCTTACGTCAGGCGGCAAAACTGCCGGGAATGTATGTGCCCCGTTTCTATGAGACCACTTACAACGAAGACGGCACCATTGCCTCCTTCCGGCCGACCGAAGAGGGGATCCCCGCCACCATCCGCAAGGAACTGGTAACGGATATGACCGACAGCTTTTATCCCATGAAACCCGTGGTTCCCTATATCAAGGTCACGCAGGACAGAGTGGTTCTGGAAATCCAGAGAGGATGTATCCGGGGATGCCGTTTCTGTCAGGCGGGCCAGCTCTATCGTCCGGTCAGAGAGCGTGACGTGGAAGTTCTGAAAAAATACGCCATGGAGATGCTGAAAAACACCGGTCATGAGGAGATATCCTTAAGCTCCTTAAGTTCCAGTGATTACAGCAAGCTGCCGGAACTGATTGATTTTCTGATCGAAGAGTGCGACAAGCGGCATATCAATATTTCCCTGCCGTCCCTGCGTATCGATGCTTTTTCTCTGGATGTCATGAGCAAAGTTCAGGATGTGAAGAAATCCAGCCTGACCTTTGCACCGGAGGCCGGCAGTCAGAGGCTGCGGGACGTTATCAATAAAGGACTTACCGAGGAAGTGATCCTGCAGGGTTCCGCACTGGCTTTCGAAGGCGGCTGGACCAGAGTCAAGCTGTATTTCATGCTGGGACATCCTACGGAGACGGAAGAGGATATCCGGGGAATTGCCGAGCTGTCCAACAAGATTGCAGCCGCCTTCTTCGATACGGTGCCGAAGGAGAAACGTGTCAACGGCAGAGTACAGATCGTTACCAGTACCTCTTTCTTCGTGCCGAAGCCTTTTACCCCTTTCCAGTGGGCAGCTCAGTGTACCAAGGAAGAGTTCGTAGAAAAGGCTTACCTGACCAGAAAGGCTATCTCCGAGCAGCTGAACCAGAAGAGTATCAAATACAACTGGCACGAAGCAGATGTCAGTGTTCTGGAAGGTGTTCTGGCCAGAGGTGACAGAAGGCTGTCCGAAGTACTTTTATATGTATATAAC
>JBNMJR010000063.1:0-11245 GCA_050873925.1 Acetatifactor sp. | reverse complement strand
AAGGGCGTGTCCCGCGGTATCTTCTCCAATGAGGCCGGTCTTGGTACCGGATCCATCGCCCATGCCTGCGCCGATACGAAGAAACCGGTAAAGCAGGGCTTCTTCGGTATCTTTGAAGTATTTGTAGACACCATCATCATCTGTACCATGACAGCTCTGGTCATTCTGTGCAGCGGCGTGCCCGTGAATTACGGTGCTGCAGCCGGTGCGGAACTGACCATCAGCGGATTTACCGCCGTCTACGGCAGCTGGGTATCCATTTTCACCGCAGTGGCCATGTGCTGTTTCGCTTTCTCCACCATCATCGGCTGGGGACTGTACGGCACCAGATGTATCGAGTTCCTGTTCGGCTCCCGCTCCAACAAGCCTTTCATGGTACTGTATTCCCTCACCGCTATCGTGGGCGCTACCATGAACCTGGGACTGATGTGGAGCATCGCGGAGACCTTTAACGGACTGATGGTCATCCCGAACCTGACCGCAGTATTCCTGTTATCCGGTGTTGTCGTGAAGCTGACGAAAGAATATTTTGCGAAAGAGAACTGATCCGAACCGCAAAAAGGAGGTATTGTTATGCCTATTATGACGAAAAAGGAGTTTTACGATTTTAACGATTATATGTGCTACCTTCCTGACTATATGGAATGGGTTCTTGCCGTCATGCTCGCGCAGGATTGGTTTTTTTCCAGGTACACTCAGGTATCCTATTTTCCACCAAAAGATTCCTTTGGTGATATCGGCCCGTTCGTGAAGGATTTCAAGGAATCTGCTATGAGAAACAAAGTCATTTATCGCGACCGGAATCGCTCCGGAGTTCTTCCGGCGCATCCGATCCGGATCGACGGCGGGCTCTACCGCGGCGCGGAAATAGAGCTGGTCGCTACACGCACTGACTATTGTACGGAATACAGACCGAGGATTTTGAATTATTCCCAGATATCGGATTCTTACATAGCGAACGTTGTCAACTTCTACCACCGCAATATGGAGTTTGTAGATCAGATTACGGAGCGCTATCTCCTGAACAGTAAAGTGGTTGAGGTCTCAGTATGGGAGTCCTTCATCACTTTTTCCCAAAATCCGAGAAATCCCTATGACGACGATCTCAACTTTTCTCTTTTTTTTAAGCATGAAGGGTATCAGGACTTAAAACCCGATATGCTCGCTCCTTTTGCACACATGATCTATTCCCGCGGATGGCACGCTGATCGGATGAAGGCATCTGTCGCTGAAGGTTATTTCGATATTTCTATTGAGAAGGATTTAAGATTAAAGAGCTGGTAAACACAAAAATACTGCCGGGATGGATTACCTGTCCATTCCGGCAGTATTTCATTTTCTTTAAATTATTACATTGTTTCTATCGAAGTGACTTTGTATCCCAGCTTCTCTACGGCTTCCCGCAGTTCGTCTTCGGGGATATCCGCTCCGAGTTTTACGACCGCCTCGCCCTTCTTAAAGCTTGCCTTGGCATTTACCTGAGCCATGCCGTTGAGGGAGTTCTCGATGCGGTTCTGGCAGTTCACGCAGGACATTCCTTCAATATGAAGTTTTTTCGTTGCCACGATGGTGTCTAAGTGCTTCGGCTTGATCTTCACATCACCGCCTCCGCCGCAGCATCCGCCTTCTCCCTTGAAATGCTTTTTGGATCCCAACACCGCTGCAACGATCACAATTACCAACACTCCACATATTATATAAGTTCCCATATGTCTCGCTCTCCTTTGTTACCTTTCCTATAGCTGATCCTATAACTAAAACCGGTGCAGGAAGCATTGTCTGTCCAGACCGCCTGCCCCTCACACCGGCTTTATTTTAACATACCTGCTCCGCACATTCACAGGGCTTAATGGTCACATTGGTTACTTTCTGGTCGATCAGATAACCGCAGGACTTAAGTCCGGCCCGGATCACGGAATTCCATTTTTTCGCTGACAGATGATGTACCGATCCGTCATCCAATTCAATGGTGCAGGCATTTTCCATCATACAATTTTCAGAGTAAGCTACCTTGTACATGTTCTTGCGGCTGATGGCACCGATCTCCTCTAAGAGATTGACCATGCGGTATACGGTTGCAACGCCCAGTTTGTCATCTTCTTCCAAAGCCCGGTAGAAGATCTCCTTACAACTGGAACATTCATTCTGGAGAATGATATCGATCAGGCGAAGTCGCTGCTTCGTAATGCGGCAGCCTTTTTCTTTCAGCTTGGTCAATATGATCTCTCTCTGCATTTTCGTGGTCTGATAGCTTACCTGTTCCTTAGTGTCCACAATGACCTCCACAGTGGCTGCAGTCACCGCCACACTGCAGAGACTTTCCGTTTTTCTTGTCCTTGACCATGCCACGCACGATCAGACCTACGATACCGGCCAAAATCACCAGTACAACTGCTGTTCCCATAGACTGCCTCCTTACTCTTACTTTGAAATCCTGCGGGTCCCCTTATCGAAGACCCGCAGGTAATATTACTATAATTATCTTACTTATGCTGCTTTCTTGCTGTCAACCTTCAGAGTGGTGCTCTCCTTGTAAGGACGGAAGAGCAGGTAGATGAAGCCGACTACCAGAACGAATGCTACAACAGTTCCGATACCGAAAGCACCGGTAGTGATCAACTTGCCGATCTGGTTGATGCACAGAGATACAACGTATGCCAGACCACACTGATAACCAACTGCGATCCAGAACCACTTGGTGTTGTTCATCTCACGCTTGATAGCACCCATTGCTGCGAAGCAAGGTGCGCACAGCAGGTTGAATGCCAGGAATGCATAACCGCTTGCTACGGTGAAGTGAGATGCCATGTTAGCATATACGGAACCTTCGCCTGCGCTGTAGAGGATACCCATAGTACCTACGATGTTCTCCTTAGCTACCAGACCGGTGATAGATGCAACAGTTGCCTGCCAGTTACCGAAGCCCTGAGGGATGAAGATCCATGCCAGACACTGACCGATCTTGCCCAGGATACTCATATCGATCTCATCCTCAGCCAGCATACGGAAGCCGTCCTCGGTGAATCCGAAGTAAGTGGTGAACCATACAACGATGGTGGAAAGCAGGATGATAGTACCGGCCTTCTTGATGAAGGACCAGCCACGCTCCCACATGCTACGCAGTACAGTACCTACGGTAGGCCAGTGGTAAGCAGGAAGCTCCATAACGAAAGGAGCGGGATCGCCCTCGAAGATCTTGGTCTTCTTCAGGATAATACCGGAACAAATGATTGCTGCGATTCCAAGGAAATATGCGGAAGGAGCAACCCATGCTGCACCGCCGAAGATAGCACCTGCTACCATGGCGATGAAAGGAAGCTTAGCACCACAAGGAATAAATGTGGTAGTCATAATGGTCATCTTACGGTCTCTGTCGTTCTCGATGGTACGGGAAGCCATGATACCGGGAACACCACATCCGGAACCGATCAGCATAGGAATGAAGGATTTACCGGACAGACCGAACTTACGGAAGATACGGTCCATGATGAAAGCGATACGTGCCATGTAACCACAGGACTCCAGGAATGCCAGGAAGATGAACAGTACCAGCATCTGAGGTACGAAACCAAGTACTGCACCGACACCGGCTACAATACCGTCAAGGATCAGACCCTTCAGCCAGTCAGCACAGCCGATGGCATCCAGACCGGATTCCAGCAGAACGGGGATACCGGGGACCCAGATACCGTAATCTGCGGGATCGGGAGCTTCTGCGCCGTCTGCTACATATACATCAACTGCCTCTGCCAGATCAGCACCGGTGTAAGTAACATCCTCTGTTGCCAGAGTCTCTTCATCTTCCAGAGTGTAATCTGCGGTAGCGGATGCATCGATGCCTGCTGCGAACTCCTGTACAGCGGCTACAGCGGCTGCGGGATCGTAGTCGTCAGACTCGCTGTCGATGACTTCTGCCAGAGCTTCGTCACCGTCAGCCTCTACGAATGCATTAATTACATTCATTGCATCGTCATAAGGCTCTGCGTCTTCTTCATAAGCGCTGGTTCCGATGGTGAACAGATGCCAGCCATCACCGAACACGCCATCGTTAGCCCAGTCGGTAGCCCAGGTACCAACGGTAGTTACGGATACATAATATACGATGAACATAACAACTGCGAAGATCGGCAGTGCCAGCCATCTGTTGGTTACGATCTTATCGATCTTATCTGAAGTGCTCAGCTTCTGGCCTTCCTTCTTGGTGTAACATTCTTTGATAATGGAGGAGATGTATGTGTATCTCTCGTTGGTGATGATACTCTCGGTGTCATCATCCATAGCAGCTTCCAGCTGCTTGATCTCTGCGGATACATCGGGAACACTTTTCATCTGTGCGGGAATCTTGTCATCCTTCTCCAACAGCTTGATCGCGAAGAATCTCTTCTGCTCCTCGGGAACATCGGTCAGCTTCTTCTCAACAGCCTCGATCACGCCCTCAACTTCAGGTGCGAACTTATGTACAGCAACTGCTGCACTCTTCTTCTGTGCCAGTTCGATAGCTTTCCTGGTAGCGTTCTCGATGCCGGTCAGTTTCAGAGCGGAAATCTCTACAACGGGGCAGCCCAGCTTCTCAGCCAGCTTTGCCACGTTGATCTTGTCGCCGTTCTTGTTCACGATATCGATCATGTTGACAGCCATGACAACGGGGATACCCAGTTCCATCAGCTGTGTGCTCAGATATAAGTTACGCTCGATGTTGGTACCGTCTACCAGGTTCAGGATCGCATCGGGTCTCTCACCGATCAGGTAGTTACGTGCTACCACTTCCTCCAGAGTATACGGAGACAGAGAGTAAATACCGGGTAAGTCCATGATGATCACATCATCACCGTTACCGCCATACTGTTTCTTTAATTTACCTTCCTTCTTCTCAACGGTTACGCCGGGCCAGTTACCTACGAACTGGTTGGAACCGGTCAGAGCGTTGAAAAGTGTTGTTTTACCGCAGTTAGGGTTACCTGCAAGTGCAATCTTAATTGCCATTTTTCTACCTCTTTCCTCTAAAATCATTTAATAACTATTCAGACCCCATTCGCAAAACGCTCTTTCAGAGCTTCTTTTTTGCTCATGTGGTTACTTCGTCATCTAAATATCATAAAATATTCTTACGAATGCCAGCATTCGACGAATATTTGACGATATTTACCTGACTCTGAATAGTTACACATTGCGATTAGCTTTCACTAATTAGTTCTGGCTAACCTTCCTGCTAAAAAAAAGATCATTTACTCAACGCAAATCATCTCAGCGTCTGCCTTACGAAGAGACAGCTCATAGCCTCTGACAGTTACTTCCACGGGATCTCCCAAAGGAGCAACCTTTCTCACATAGATCTCAACACCTTTGGTAATGCCCATGTCCATGATACGTCTCTTGACAGGACCTTCACCATTCAGTTTGGTTACCTTTACGGTCTGGCCGCAGGGAACTTCCTTCAATGTCTTCATGTTCTCCTCCTATTAGCATCTTTTTTGGCACGGCGTTTCCGCTATACCATGATTTTATTGGCCATATCCTTGCCGATGGCTACTCTTGATTCCTTAATATTAACGATCAGGTTGCCTTCGGTCTGGGACACAACTGTCACTTTACCGCCTACTACAAATCCGAGAGTCTCTAAGAACTTTCTCGTCTCCTCTTTGCCGCCGATCCTCTGGATCGTGTTCTCTTCTCCGGCGCCTACCATACTCAGGGGCATCATATCCACGTCCTTCCCTTCAATAGTATTGAACTGTTTTCAGATGGTTTCTCATTAGTTCTTAATGATATTCATTCTCAATTCATGGGTTAGTATATACTAACCTTTTTTCACTGTCAATACGTTTTTTAAGATTTTTTTCATAGAATTTTTGTAGGAAATAGTAAATGATATTTTTTCTCATTAAGTCCAAACCTTGCATTTCTTCACTATTTCTGCTATTCTAATAATACTATCTAAAGGTGGAATGAATGGCAGAAAATGCCATGTATGGGAAGGGTATGGTTATTACATGAAAATACAGGAATCAGCTGAGAATTATCTGGAAACAATCTTGGTACTGAAGAAAAAGAACGGGGTCGTCCGTTCCATTGATATTGCCAACGATCTGGGTGTGTCCAAGCCCAGTGTCAGTGTCGCTATGAAGAATCTCCGTAACGGAGAATACATTGAGATGGATAAGGAAGGCTACATCACCTTACTGGACAAGGGACTGGAAATAGCGGAAAAGATCTACGAGCGTCACACGTTCCTCACGGACTGGCTGACCTCCATCGGTGTGGATCCTACCGTGGCCGCAGAGGATGCCTGCCGGATCGAGCATGTGATCAGTGCAGAGACCTTCTCCGCCATGAAAAAAAATCTCAAGACAAAATAGCAGTTGCGGATGATAATTTATTTTCTTTTCTTCCGCTGTACTTTTACCCGTTCTTCCGCAAATGTGACATAAGTGACAAAAGGTACGGCAAAAATGCTTGCCACAATACGGAACCACAAGTTGTCACTTAAAGTCACAATGGTAAGAACGGTTCCAAAAATAGCAAATAACTGCTGGTTGATATTGCGCACGAAGGTATAGCGCATATTTCTTCTGACTTTCACCACGTCATTTAACATGATCTCCAGATTTCTTCGCGTCTCCGCCGGAACCCCGATGATCATATCCTGTCTGCCGAAGGTATCATCATCCTTTTCGATCTCCAATACCCGCACTCTCTCCGTTTTGTCTCCGAATGTGATCTCGATCTCATCATTTTCCGATACTCCCAACAGCTTCATCATATCTGTGGATACTCTTGCCGTTTCATAGTTGTCATCACTGATCTTCGGAATTGCGACACGCATGTCATATTCCACATAACCGATCAGCTTCTGCAGCAACTGAAAATAGAACTTTTGCAGCCGGTCCTTCCAGGAGGTTACCTTGCTGTTTTTCTTTACCTTCAGAATTTCCAGCTGTAATCCGGAGCGCCAGTTCACATTTTTCAGTTCCTTCGGATTTTCCAGACGGTAGACTTTTTGCTCCTCATCATACACATAGGCCGCTGTCAGCTGCTCCTGTACCTCCTGCCAGGTAGTTTTCAGCTTCTCAAATCCCTTTTCACTCACTTCCGCCAGCGGAAACTCCACACCCATCAGTTCCCGGTAATAATAGGGCATGAAAATCTTCTTCTCCGGGCGCTTTCCATAGTTTTTCAGCTTCAGATGCATTCTGGCTTCCGTATATCGGTTATACAGAACATAATCGTACCGGTCTTCTTCCTGCTTCAGTTCCTCGTAAAGTTGTTCCGTCAGGCCGATGCCCTCGAAACCCGCAGTCGGTCTGCCGATACCGTATCTGTCATTGCATCCCCAGTACAAGGTCACCGGCTGTCCATGGTAGTCCTGTCCCGGAAACAGCTGATCGATCAGCCGGTTGGTCAGCGCAATCTCTCCCGGTTTACGGTCCGCCCGGTATACGATCTGTGCCAGTTCTACCCGGTCACTGCTGCCCTTGACAAACACCACATCTTCCTCCTGCAGATATTCTCTGTCTTCCGGAGAAAGTTCGATCTTGTTCTGGGGGAAGTGTGTTTTACTCTGTATCGCTTTTCTGGCAAGATACCGGTCGGCATCCCAGTCCAGATCCGCCAGGGACTCTATGATATTTTGCAGTCCCTGCACCAGGGCTTCCAGCCGCTCCGGGCTTCTGACATCCCGGTACTCCCTGTTGATTTCCAGTTGGAAGCAGGGAATCCCCGTCTGCTGTGAAATAAAATGCGTGACCGTGTTGGGATTTTTCGCTGCGAAATGTATGTTTTTCACAATTTCCTTGTGATCTTCCGCAAGATAATCTTTCAAAAAAGTCTCCAGTGTAATTTTCACGAACTCCACCAGAAAACCGTATTTTCCCAGAGAAGGATCCCCTTCTCCCCCGGTTCCCAGTTCCGCTGCGATTTCGCCCCCCGCCTTGATGCCGTGGAGATCGATCAGTACCCGGATCCGGTTCTTTTTCACATATTCCGCCAGCTCTTTTTTGTAATTACAGGTCTCAGCCGGATCAAAGTTGCCATCAGCTTCCTCATAGTGTGTGGCACAGATCAGATGGCACCCGGTCTGTTCCCGCAAATATTCCGCAATACCACCTGTCAGCATGTCCGCATACTTTATTTTACCTTCCCGGAAATGATTTACCGCGTGGGGTGCGGAAATCATCACAGGGATCCGGCCTTTTTGTATCATAAACTGTCTGCTGCCGGTGCCGTTGTATTCGTTTGCGGAAAATTTCTGATCCAGTTTTTCTATCTGTGTTGCTGCTTCCATCTGCTTTCCTCACATTGTATTGTTATATTTTAATAGATACCCATTTGCCCTGCCGGAAACGGATCGAGGCAAACAGGAAACGGGAGATCTGATCCGCCAGAATGCCCATCCAGATGCCGGTCATGCCCAGTCCCAGCGTAAATCCGAAAATATAGGAAGCGGCCGTACGGATCAGAGTCACGCTGATCGTGGACGCCACCGCTGTGTAGGCCGTATCGCCCGCGCCCCGCAGGCAGCCCATATAAATGACCTGGGATACCTGGAACAGCACAATGATACAGATGCAGTGGATGATATTCACGCCATACGCCACGATGCTTTCCTCCCGGAAAAACATCCTGTAAATCGTCTCTCCACCAAAGAAATAAAATACTGCCAATGCCACAGAGATTCCCAGACCGATGCGACGGCAAATGGCACCGTAGCTTTTTGCCTTATCCGGCAGGCCCTCTCCCAGACTTCTGCCGATCAGTGCCACTGCAGCCACCTGCATACCGTCACCGAAGGAGAAGGTCAGTCCGAGGATGTTCATGCCGACCTGATGGGCTGCCATGGCCTCCGTACCCATTTTCGCTGCCATCATAGCGGTAGACATAAATCCCACACGCATCAGTACCTGCTCGATAAAGACGGAATATCCGACTCCTATGATCTCCTTGAGTGGTTCCAGCCGCAGGCGGATATGGTGCTCGATCATATAAGGAATGCTGATAAAACCTTCCTTCGGACAGATGGATGCAATGCTCATAATACAGGCGATCACAGTACCGAAGACCGTGGCGATGGCCGCTCCTGTGATCCCCAGCGCCGGAAATCCGAAATGCCCGTTGATCAGCAGGTAATTGCCGGCGATATTCACCAGATTGGAGATCAGGTTCGTCCGCAGGGCGATCATGGTATTCCCGGCACCGCGCTGTGCCGCGTTGATGCCCATGGACAATACATTGAAAATCATGCCGCCCATGATGATCCGGTAATATCTCGCCGCCATGGCATGGGTATCCTCATTAGAGCCGCAGAACTCAATGATCGGATCCGCGAAGCCCACCGTCAGGGCGCTGATAAGGATCGCCGCCGCAATGCAGAACACGATGGTCATGACCAGGATCTCATTGGCCGCCTGCTGTCTCTTTTCTCCGAAACGTCTGGCCACCAGAGCGGAGATTGCCACATTGGCCGCGATGAACAGCGCCAGTCCCAGGAACTTCGGCTGCGTGGTCAGGCCGACCGCCGCCACCGCATTTGCTCCCAGCGTACTCACCATGAAAGTGTCCACCATACCTGCCAGTGCGATAAAAAAGGATTCACAGACCGCCGGCCATGCCAGCCGGACCGCTTCTCTGGTCAGGGAACCCTGTATGTTTTCCGTACTCATATATTATTACCTTATATTGTTACCTTTCTGTCTTGTAAATTTTGTCTGTATTTTTTGTAAGTTCTATCCGTATTTATTATAGCATTATAGCATCATTTTCAGCAATAATTGCAAGTGCTACTTTTTGTGGCTGTCCGGAGCATAAGGGGGTGGACTTATGCATAGACTGTCTATGGAACAGATGATGTTACTTGCAGATTGTTGGTCGGGAGGAACGTCTGTATGAATCTCAAACAGGCTTTTAAAAATATTCACTGGAAAAATCTCATCACCGCCATTGCCATCCCTCTTGCCGTGGGTGGGCTCTCCGCCTGGGTCACAAGAAAAGGCATGAAGGCTTTCGAGGTCGTGGCTCAGCCGCCTCTGACACCGCCCATGTGGGTCTTCCCGGTGGTATGGAGCATCCTGTTTGTCCTCATGGGCATCGCCTCTTATCTTGTGGTAATGCAAAAAGGTGAGGACACGAAAGCCCTCACCCTGTATGCCATACAGCTCATCTTCAATTTTTTCTGGTCCGTCTGGTTCTTCAACCTGGGATGGTATCTGTTCGCCTTTTTGTGGCTGGTGATCCTGTGGATGCTGATCCTTGCCACGATACGGGCCTTCGCAAAGATTTCAAAACCCGCGGCATGGCTAATGCTGCCCTATCTGCTGTGGGTTACATTCGCCGGGTATCTGAATCTTGGTGTGTGGTGGCTGAACCGGTGACGAACGGGGCCGTTTACTGCACCTCGATCACGTAATCGTAGCTGTAGGTATGGACATACAATTTGTCATCCTTCTCCACCATGAGATCCGGCATCTTTTTCAGAGGCAGGCGATCGATCACTTCTCCGGTGTTTTTATCCAGCTGGTAGAGATAATCGTCCTCTGCGGTAAAGCCATAACCGCAAAAGATCACATCTCCTTTTACGAGAAAGTTCATGCTGTTGTAGGTCTGGTCGGCGCTTCGCCACAGTAATTTCTCATTTTCCAGATCGTAGGCAAACATAAAACAGGTATCCGGCTGGGCATAGCCGTTCATCACCGATGCTCCGTAGAAAATTCCGTTCTCAAGCCGGGCGTTATTACCGTTGACATACCATTTGTCTGTGGGATATTCCAGTACATACAGGCAGTTCTCACCATCGAAAATACTAAGTTTCCCGTCATCCCACTGGTAGGTGTAATTCTCATCATAGAAACAGTCCCAGTTCTCACCGATCATCGGAAGATCAATGTCTTCGGATGCGTTGTACCATTCATCCGCCATGGTAACATTGTTGTTCATCTCGGACAGAATCTTCAGGGAGTAGGGCTGCGCGGTTGTCCCCTCCGGATGAAATTCTGAAATTCCGGTGAAATCTATGGTGATTTCTTTGGGTGCAACCGGGGCTTCCTGTGTCAGGGCTTCCGTTGGATTACCGGAAGCTTCTGATACAACTGTTTCAGCTGCCTCCGTGGCATTCTCCGCATCTCCGCCTGCAGTCTCTGCACTTGCAGCAGAATGGCTCTCCGGCGCTGTATTCTCTGTCACGGCGGTCTCTCCGGTGCCGCACCCAGTCAACAGGCAGGCGATTACTGCCAGAATCCCCCATTTATACTGTGTT
>JBNMJR010000062.1:0-11285 GCA_050873925.1 Acetatifactor sp. | reverse complement strand
CTTCCCGTCCCCTTATGTATGTTTCATAACTTCCTTCGATATGAAGTAAAAGAAATAATTCAAATCCCGGATTTGTCACAGCTACAATGTCTCTTTTTTCTATTTCACGAATCAGTTCATCATATCCTTGCACCTTCTCTTCAAAAATATCTCCATCAAAAACAACAATCATTTTATCATGCTCCGGGTCAAATTCATTTTCAGGAAGACCTTTCTGCTCCATTGCAAACAAAGCCAATTGTTTTGCAAAAGACAGATTCCTATCTTCACCTGTTTTCTCCCATAATCTGATATCAATCAACGGATGAATTCCAAGTTCTTTTCTAAGATCTATCAATTTTTTAAAATAAAAAGTCTCTGTATTAGCCCCTTCGCATATAAAAAAATACTTTCTGTAAGGTTCTACCTGTTCTTCTTCATCTGATGATCTGGAATTCCAATTCGTGTACGTGTGTACCGGCATAATCACCCCTCCTTTCGGAATGTAAACTGCCTGAACACCGGAATTGCTCCATAGCGTCCTTCCAGATATGCCTTGCTTAGCTTTTTATCATACCTTTCTTTGAATCTGTCTAACGAATAAATTCTACTGGCATTGTCTGCATCTCTTTCAACGAACCATATTTCATCTCTGCGAAAAAGCTCCTGATCCATGATCGTATCCTCGTGAGTTGTAAAGATCAATTGCATTCTTTCATTTTCATGAGCTTCCATAAATAATCTCAAGAAATGCTCCGTAAGCTTAGGATGAAGACTCCTTTCCAATTCATCCACCACAAACAGGGTGTCTTCTCTCTTCGTTATAAGCATATCAATCAAATCAAAAAGTCTCTTGGTTCCGTCAGACTCTTCCGAAAAACTAAAATCAAATGCGGACTTTCCATGTTTTAAGACAAGTGTCGTAATCTCCGGTTCCGAATTTTCTCGAATCCGTATATTAAAAAAGCCGCCTTCCATTCTCCATGTCATTTGAATTTTCGGTAGGTTCGTCATTTGCATCTGTTTTTTTAGTGTATTAAAAATATCTGTCAACACTTCAACAGGAATCATCTGGCTCATTTCTTCTACAGATATCAGCCTTGTGCTGATTTCACTCACTCCGGTATCAAAGGTCTGAATCAATTTACTGATATTATCCAATGATTCCTCACTATAATAGGCATCTGTATTAGATATTCCGATATTAGGATTAATGATAATAATATTATTTGTAATCCAGTGAAATGTCTTGCTGAAAAAAAGTAGTTTTGAATTTGTTGAATACTTTTTACCCCGATTCATTTCTGCAAGAAACAGTTGTGTATCATGACCTGCAAAATCTTCCGCATAAATAGCAAATCGATTTCTTTCTGCTGTAGTCGGGCATACTGTATCTCCTAATACAGGAGCTTTCTTTCCCTCTCTTTGAAACAAAGCATGTGCCGTACCATCCTGCTTTAATTCATATAACCATTCCTCTGTAATCACCCGTTTACTTAAAGTTGCTGAAAATCCATACGCATAGAACCTATCATCGACTGTAAACTGTAATTCAAAAACACTTTCCCTGTCTTTATTTTCCTTTTTGTTTCTGCAAAAATCATTGGTTGAATTAACCGGTAATCCTTCTGATAATGTGTTCTTCACAAAAGCAATTGTGGTGACAAGATTGGATTTTCCCGAAGCATTGGCCCCATAAACAACTGCATTCTTCAATAAATTCGTCTGTTTTATTTTTACTCTATGATTTTTATTAGTCTGTATCTTACTGGAAGAGATCATTGATAATTCTTCTCTCTTATCAAAAGATTTGAAATTTTCAACCGTCGCTTTTATCAGCATTGCAACTACCTCCCTTTCTATTAGATTTTCATTATATCTCTATTATAGCAAAAATCAAACAAAAAATTCTATATTTGGAGATTTTTTCTCTATATATCATAGTAAAAATGTTATTTTTATTCTTTACATTCCCTATTTCCCTCGATTACCAGGGTGCCGAAAGCCTTTCTGGCCAGCTTACCCGGCTTCCCCGGAAGATAAAATGCCATTCTGACGAAAGGATTCAGCCATCCGGCGTGAAATATGTGTCGTCCGGAGGCCTGTGCCAGCTCGAAGACCATATCCGGGGTACTGCGGTAAGCATCCTCCTGGGGCCAAAAGAGTCCGCCCTCTCCGGATTCCGCCAGTGTCCTCAGATACTCACATAAACGATCGATCCGAAGTACACTGCGCTCATTGTGGTAAGTGGGAAACAGGGGCAGTTTCTGCGCCATTTTGACCAGCGTTCTGTAATTGCCCTTACATCCCGGACCGTAGATCATGGGGAGACGTAAGATCGCCAGACGGGTCCCTGTGGACGTTTCTGCCGCAAACAGCTTCTGCAGCTTCTTCTCCGCCTGCCATTTGCTGTCTCCATAAAAATTGGAAGGAGCCGGCTTCGTATCCGCCGTGATCCGGACCGGTTTCCGACTGTTACTGCTGTCTCCGTAGACAATGATGCTGCTGAAGTAGACATACTGTGCGGCACCGTCTGCAATGACCTTTTTTGCCACCTCTACGGCCAGGTCACAGTTGATGGCATAGTACTCCTGCTTCTGCTCTTCTGTGAGACTGCTGATATCTGCATGGGCTTTGCCGGTGACATTCATTACGCTGTCATATCCTGACCAGTCTATAGCTTTCCAGGCATCTCCACGCAGGCTGACGATATCTGCCTGATATTGTCCGGGATATTTTGTTGTAAGGTAATTATGAAAAGAAGTGCCAATATAACTATTGGCACCCAGGATCAGTATTTTTTTCATTTTTTGTCGGAATTCTCCTTATTATGTAGACTCCCGGTACCGCCTTCCACGACACCGTCCTGCCTGAGTACGCTTACAAAGGTACCAAAAAAGCAACGAAGGTCCATACCCAGACCGTATTTTTTCACATACTCACCGTCCAGCTTTGCCTTGACGGGAATCTCCAGTTCATCTCTGCCGTTGATCTGTGCCCAACCGGTGAGTCCGGGAAGCACATCATTGGCTCCGTATTTATCCCGCTCTGCGATCAGATCATACTGGTTCCAGAGAGCCGGCCGCGGCCCCACGATGCTCATATCTCCCTTGAAGATATTGAAGATCTGCGGGAGCTCATCCAGACTGGTGCGACGCAGAAATTTTCCGGTTCTGGTAATATACTGCTCCGGGTTGCTCAGCATATGGGTCGGCATATCCTTCGGTGTGTCGGTCCGCATAGTCCGGAACTTATAGATCTGGAAATGGCTCTTATGGATGCCTACCCGTTTCTGGGTAAACAGGATTGGTCCGGGAGAATCCAGTTTAATGGCAATGCACAGGATCAGAAGGATTGGTGACAATACAAGAATACCAATGCCGCTTAACAGGACGTCAATGGTTCTCTTTATCGGTGTATAAATACGGATCCGCTTCTGCGTTGCTGTCGTCATGTATCTTCTCCCTTCGTGTTGCTCTTGTCCTGTTTCCCTGCCCGGAAACCATTCGTACTACTCTTATCAGGATGGGGCCATCGGCTACTCTTCTGCCGGATGATAGGTGGTTACAATTTTTTCCACTGCTGCCCGGATGTCACTGTTTTCATCCATGGCTTCCCGCTCCAGCTCCACCAGCTGGCTGCAGAACACTTCTTCATCGAATTCAATGGGTTTGCCGATGAAGATCATCTTATTGGCCGTTTCTTTCAGCCCTTCTTCATTCATCAGCAGTTCTTCGTACATTTTTTCACCGGGACGTAAGCCCGTAAATACGATCTGAATATCTTCCCCGACACGATAGCCGGACAGTTTGATCAGATTCGTGGCCAGATCCAGAATCTTCACCGGTTCTCCCATGTCCAGCACAAAGATCTCTCCACCCTTCGCATAAGCTCCCGCCTGCAGTACCAGTGATACTGCTTCCGGAATGGTCATAAAGTAACGGATAATATCCGGATGGGTCACCGTCACAGGGCCGCCCTCGGCAATCTGCTTTTTGAACAGTGGGATCACGCTGCCGTTGCTCCCCAGTACGTTGCCGAACCGGACAGCCACATAATTGGTCCGGGAATTACGGTTCATGGACTGGATCAGCATCTCACAGAGACGTTTGGAAGCTCCCATGATATTCGTAGGATTTACAGCCTTATCCGTGGAGATCAGTACGAACTTGTCCACACCGTACCGGTCCGCCGCCTGTGCCACCTTGTAAGTGCCGAATACATTGTTTTTGATAGCCTCATGGGGACTGTCCTCCATAAGGGGCACATGCTTGTGTGCCGCTGCATGATACACGATATTCGGCCGGTATGTCTCGAAAATGCTGTCGATTCGCTCCTTGTTCCGCACGGACGCGATCAGTACCACCAGATCCAGATCCGGATACTTGCGGATCAGTTCCTGTTGGATATCGTAGGCATTGTTCTCATAAATATCCAGAATGATCAGCTGCTTCGGATGGTGGGCTGCCAGCTGTCTGCATAGCTCGCTTCCGATGGAACCGCCGCCTCCGGTCACCAATACCACCTTGCCGCCGACATGTCCCAGCACTTCCTCGGTATTGATGCGGATCGGTTCTCTTCCCAGCAGATCCTCGATCTCTACTTCTTTCAGGCTGGATACCGACACATCGCCGTTGATCAGCTGATAGGTCCCCGGAATGGTCCGCAGTTTACAGCCGGACTCCTTGCAGATATCCAGAATTTCTTTTCTCGTCTGTACGCTGGCGGAAGGAATTGCGAAGATGATCTCATCAATACTGTAGCGTCCTACCGCATCCAGAATGCTCTCTCTGCCACCGACAATAGGCACGCCACGCATCAGTTTGCCGTGGCATCCGGGCTGATCGTCGATAATACATTTTGCCCGCATGCTTAAGTAGCGGCTGTTCTCGATCTCCTTGAGGATCATGTCTCCGCCGGCTCCGGCACCGATGATCATGACATTGGCGCAGTGTTCTCTTCCCAGCAGATTCATACGCTTGTTATTGATCAGGCGCAGGATGCGGTAACCGAAACGGATACAGCAGATGGCCAGTGTCAACAGGAAAAAGTACAGTACCGAATAGCTTCTGGGCATCCGGTTATCCGTAAATTTGCAATAAACGAACTGTGCCAGTGACGCGCAGGCCGTGGCGCCCACGATATTGACCAGTTCATTGGCACTGGCATAACGCCATACACTGCGGTACAGCTTCCATATCACGAAAAACAGCAGCGTTCCTATCACATTCGGGATCAGGAGATTCTCACAATGTTTAAAAAAGAGAGGATCAATATCCTGAAAAGAAAAGTCATACCGGATATACAATGCCGCAAAGGATACCAGCAATATGGACATAATGTCCAGGATCACCAGAGCGATGATCCTTTGCAGAGGAACTTTTGAATTGTATTTATTCTCCATCACAGATTGCCTTTCTCCAAGCGATGAACAGCAGGGTGATCGTCAGACTGGATACTCCCCAGGAATACTCTAACAGTCCGAAGGCCACCGGGATCAGCACAAACAACTGTGCCGCTGCCGTCGCAGGATCTTTCTTTTTCGCATAGTTCCTGCCCAGCCTTATCAGAGACCACAGCGTAAGCACCGCAAACAGGATCATCATCGGAATGCCGAAGTCCGTACCGTATTGCAGGAAAATATTGTGGGCATGTCCCACCCAGTAGTACTGATGCAGCTGGAATCCCTGTTCGGAATAGGGATGTCCCGTCAGATTCAGGTGGCTGAGGTAGTATTTGTAAATGGTACTGCGCACCAGCAAAGTATCCGTATCCTGTTCCGGCTGCAGCACCGGAATCTTGTTGGCCGGAAGTTCTGTCTGGGCTTCCGCCGCTTCTGCCTTCAGGGCAAGCGGGGAATGTTCCAGCGCATTTTCAAAAGTATCGAAGATCCTTCCCAGAGCCGCGTCCAGATATTCGTCGATATCTACGAACTTTTCGGAATTCCAGGGGTCCCAGGAATGGACCTTGTTCTCGCTCCACTCTCCCCAGAACCATACCGGGTGATGGAACACGGGAGGCAGATATCTGGTGGCACTGAAACAGACGGGGAACATCAAAAGCACGCACACAGACAATGCCATCAGGTTTTTAAACCATTTTTTATAGCTTTTCAGTTTACAGATCATCCACAGAAAACAGCCGATCATCAGGACTGCCACTACCCAGCCGGTACGTCCTATGGTCAGCAGTTCAAAACTCAATACCACACCGGCTCCCAGCCAGTAGTACAGCCGGATCCACTTGCTGCATCGGTTTTTCGTCACATACAGAATTTTGGCAAAGACCGCCGCCAGTACTTCCAGGTAAAACAGGGCATTCAGGTTCGGGTTGTTATACATTCCCTGGTATCTTACATTATCGTAAGGCCGGAACACACAACAGAATCCCTGAAACACGAAAAATCCCAGTATGATACCGTTCAGGCATCCCTGGAACAGATCTTCCCTCTCCTCGGCAGTATAGTCTGTCAGATAGAAACAGCCGAACATTACAAAATAGCAGAGGGGCCAGATGTAGTCACTTCTGGAGAAGATCATCAGAAGCATCATCACTCCCCACACTGCCAGGAATTTCTTGTCAAAAGCAGGGTATTTTTTCTCAATGGCCACGCGGATCACCGTATGGATCAGGGCATAACCGGTCAGGAACACTGCCAACGCCGCTGATACACGTCCGTTCACAAAGGGGTCAAAGGAAGTCACTCCCACAACGTAAGCGATCCCCGCAGCTCCGCCCAGGATCGTCCAGAGCAGATAGGGAAGCTTATGGGATTTGATCTCTCCCCATTTGCAATGGGACAGCAGGATC
Source organism: Acetatifactor sp. (assembly GCA_050873925.1). Classification (GTDB taxonomy): domain Bacteria; phylum Bacillota; class Clostridia; order Lachnospirales; family Lachnospiraceae; genus Acetatifactor. The sequence continues at coordinate 4,496 of JBNMJR010000062.1, read as the reverse complement.
ACTGCCATAATGCTGCCGGTCATATTGCGGAACGTCTCAATATAGCCTTCCAGCCCGGAACCGGTCTTGGTCCGCTGGTCGATCAGGCAGAACATGCAAAAGCAGAGGGTATATATTATCCTCTTCCATGACCATATATGAAACGTCTTGCCCTTTATAGTAAAGTCCATCTTGCTATCCTCATTTTCTTTGCTGTCATTGCATACTCTTCTATATTTTAAACAATTTGCAGTATAAGTACAAGTCTTTCTCTATTATTCTCCCGTCACCACCGTCACGGATTCCTTCCCATAATACTCCGCGCAGGCCGTATTGACCCACACGTAGCCGTTTTCGGGCTGCAGATCCGTGTACATAAGCAGTTCCACATAATTTAGTGGTTTAAACACCGGATTTTTCACAGAATCATCCTTTAACACTGCGATCCGTTCCTCCCAGCCGGCGCCGTAGGCCTGCGCCCAGCCGTTTCTCCACATGCGGTAAGCACGATAGCTGGTGGTGCCCTGGACATTGCCAAGCAGAACGACTGCTGCCAGAAGCGCCCCCGTCACCGCAAAATAGCGCAGGAGATATTTCTGTGCCAGCAGATCCACTTTTTCGCTTCTTTCCGCTTTCAGGACACGTTTAGCGATCCATCCGCACCAGTACAGCACATTAGCCACCATCCACAGCACATAGAAATACCACAGGATAGCTCCCTGTCTGCCGCCGCCCATGGTGCCGTCCACATAGATCGTCGCAGTTGCCTGAGAGGCATATACACCAAAAGTCAGAGCAGTAAACAGACCGGGAAGGCGGAACTCATAGTTCATTTTTCTGACTGCTTTCCATAAGAAAGGAAGCAGCACCAACAGCATCAGCAGGACTTTCAGATCCGTCCAGCTGACAATATTCAGGAAAGTTCTCTCCAGAGACAGCCAGATCGCCATCAGCGGAGAATTGGCCGTACTGCCGCCGAAATTACCGTTGAGTCTGGTGGCGGTCAAAGGAGAGGTCACGCACTTTATGACGCTGAGTGTTTCTAACAGCGTCACGATCCAGGTCCGGCGAAAGGCATCCTTACGGCAGATCAGAAACAGGATCTGCAGGCAGAGTAACAGGCACATGGTCGATACGCTGGTGGAAAAATTGTTGCCGCCCACCAGAACTGCCAGCAGGCAGGCCAGAATCGTCAGCACGATCCTTTTTCCCTTGCCGACCTCACGAAGTGCAATTTCCAGATAAAGTGTCATCAGTATCAGTGACAGACTGTATACAAAAGTGTAATTTACCGAGCCGTTATACCAGTAAAAGCTTTCCTCCGGATAAGGGCAATAGAGCACCTGCAGGATCACCATGGGAATGCCGATGGGCAGAACCAGCCGGCGATTCTCTTTGGTCTGGCCCGCAATGCACTCTCTGATCAGCAGAAACTGAGATATCATCACGGAACCGATCATCAGATACGGTGTGATCCGGTAAAAATGTTCTCCAAATGCCGCCGGCTGCAGGGCAGACAAAATCAGAATGGAAAATCTGGCTTCCCATACGTTCCGGGACAAAGTCTCATAAATTGCATGGAAGACACCCTTCCATCCTTCTCCGGCCTGCATGGCCTGATACATATATTTGCCGAAAGACCAGTCATCCGCAGAGGGGTAATCATATTTTGCGATCGTAAACAATGGCCACAGGATCACCGCCAGTGCCAGGATCCACGCGATATGGATCAATATCATTTTCTTTCGTTCCGTCAGTTTCATTGGTATAAAATATCCTTTCTTACAGCAGATCCGGTGTCCAGTCCATATCTACATCACTTCCGCCGCTGTCTCCTCCGGAGCTGCCACTGTCACCGCTGCCGCTGTCGCTGCTTCCGGAATCACTGCTGCCGGAATCATTACTGCTACCACTGTCATCGTCATCATCGTCGTCATCGTCATCATCATTCTGCGCAGGGGCCTGTGTCGGAGCCGGTGTGGGCGCAGGGGTCGGGGTAACTGCCGGCTTTGTCGTGGCAGGTTTGTTCGCAGGCTTTGCTGTCGCGGCAGGATTCTGGGTAGCTGCGGGTTTCTGGATGCTTCCACCGTTCTTGTCACCCGAAGTTGTTCCGGTTCCGCTTCCGGTGATCGTCTGTCCATCGTTTCCGGCAGTACCGTTGCCGCTGCCGGTGCTATTGCCGGTAATGCTTCCTGTGATGCTTCCGGATGCAGTCGTATCATGGTTTTCCTCATAGACTGCAAAAGGATCCTGTTTTGCCATATCTTTAACTTCTCCGGCACTGACCCAGTATTTTCCGTCGAACCACTGTACTTCTCCGTCGAAAATACGGATCTGCGGGGTATCACCGTCTGCGGTACCCGTGGTGCCGTCGGCTGTGCTTCCGGTCTCCCCGCTGCCTGCAGCATCAGGTCCGTCTGTCGTATTCGCAGTGTTCTCTGTTGTCATGTCCTCTGTCACCTCATAGGAAGTGTACTCCGGACGGGTCTCCAGTCCGATCATTTCGCCTCCGAAGCGGTAGTCCGCTGCGCTCATCTCCGCGCCGATTCCCTGCCACAGGCAGTTTTCTCCGGTGGCATCATAGGCATAGAGGATCAGATCGGTATAGCCTGTTCCCTCCAACAGTTTTTTCTTGATTTCTTCGGATGGCTGCTCTGTCAGAATCTTACCTTCGGAATCAAAGCTTCCGGTGTAGGTGATATATTCCATGCCTTCCCGGTTGTTCCAGAGGGAATACATGTCCAGTCCGCCATCTCCGGTATGGATATTGCAGGTATAGTCACCGGTGAGCACCCCGCCCTGCATGGTTCCCTGCTCATGGGTAATGCTTCCGGTAGCGCTGTCCACGCTCCAGGATTCGAAAGTCCCGTTCCAGTCATTCATGGATTCCGGTGTATCCGCCAGCGGGACTGTCGTCTCCGAAATCTCAGTGGCTGTACTCTCCCGGGCTCCGGCTTCCGTCGTTGCCGTTTCCTGTGTAGAATCGGGATTTCCGGTTTCTGCCGGATCCGCGGTGCCTGCGCCCCCTTCGGATGCCGTCACTGTCACCATACGGATCATGGTGCCTTCCTGGCTCAGAAAACGCTTCGTATCGTTTCCGGTATACCACACCTTGGAGAAGCACTGCCCCTCTTCCGTATATCCCACCTGCACATAGAGCAGAGGCCGGCTGTTGCTCTCCAGATAATAGTTCCGCTGTCCCTCTTTCAGCTTGGGCATCATGGTCGTGAACCAGTCCTCGCTGTCAATGAGATTCACGCTCTCATTCAGGTACTCGGTCAGTTCCAGATCATTCTGCATTTCCTGTGCACGGCTGCGAATGTCCCCGGTCTCTTCCTCCAGATTCACGCTGATCTCCTGCAGGGAAGCAAAAGTCTCCTCGTCCGTGTAGAGCCGGTAATCCTGTTCCAGCATATCCCGCTGTTTGCGGATGTAGCCGGCTCTGTGGTAGGCATCTGCCAATGCCAGATAGTCCTCCCGGGTAAATTCTCCTTTATTATATTTGGTCTCCAGATTGAGGATCTCCAGTTCCAGCTCTGAGAGCATGGGCTGTGCCTCTACGGGAGCCACTGCATCTTTTCCGTTTTCATCACTGCCGTCACCGCAGGCCGTCAGAGAGGTCACCAGTACCGTGCTCATAGCCAGGGCCAGAAATCTTGTTGCTTTTCTTTTCATCTTTTTTGTCCTATCTTCTATATCTATATCCATATCTATATCCATCGTTACTGTGCATCACTGATCAGCTTGCGCAGGAAGGCATCCGCCTCCGAACCCTGTGCGTAGGTCCCCATGTTCAGAACCTGCTCTGCCAGGGCATAGATGCTGCGGGCCTGCACCGGTCCGTAGATCGTAATGTCTCTGCCATCCTTGTTCAGGATAATGTATCCGCGGAAGGCATATTCCACCTTATACTGGTTCGCCGGAAGGCCGACCAGCACCGAAGTGAACCGGTATCTGCCGTTCACGGTCTCATAGATGCTGTCCTGATGGGATCCGTCAGCGTTCGTACCGTAAGCCGGTCCGCTGATGACTTTTTCGCCGCCCTTGATCATGGGATAGCTTGCCCGGTTGGCATTGTTCATGACCAGTGTTCCGTATTCCTTCAGATGCCAGCCATTCACACCGCCTCCCAGCAGCTGTGCCCTGAGGTCCGTACTGATCCCGGTCTTGAACCGGATTCCCGCTTTTCCGGTAATGCGGATGGAAAATCCGTGGTAAGTCAGCAGATCCGTAAGTCCCGGCTGTTCCGTAGCCACATAGGCATTGTTGCGGTATTCCAGTGTCCAGACATACATGCCGATGGGCGCTCCGTTCTCATTATACCGGTACACCACTGCCGACTGGGCACCTCCGTTCGGCAATGTGACAATGCGGCGGTTGTTACGCACCTGCGGTGTATAGGCTATACCGTCCACATAGATTGTGGAAGCATCGTAGCCTGACGGTACCTGCAGCACCACATTGGTAGAGTAGGTCGGCATCGGGCAGGGGGCGGCCGGCATATTTTCATAGACCGG
>JBNMJR010000061.1:0-11304 GCA_050873925.1 Acetatifactor sp. | reverse complement strand
GCCTTGCGGATATTGATCTGCTCCATCATGGTATCAAAGCGCCCCATCTTGGACTTGATGGTAGCCCGTTGATTCAGCTCGCCGATAATGGTATTTTTCCCGGCCTCGATATTATTATTGAGTTCGGTGATCTTGTTCTGGATGGCTTCTAGGTCGGCCTTTGCCCTGGCTGCCGCCTCTGCGATTTCCTGCACCTGAGTATCCGTATCTTTTTTATCGGTTAAAATATCCTGCTTTTCTTTTTCTTTGCCGGCAATCTCTTCTTCCAGGGCTGCCTTACGGTTGTTCAGATGGTTCTCACTGCCGTGGGCGGAATTGATCTGCTCCTTTAAGACATTGATCTCTCCTTCCAGTTTGCCCCGCATCAGGCCGGTATCCGTCAGCTGTTCTCTGGCAGCTTCGATGGCAGCATCCAGACTCTCGATTTCCTGTTGGATCCGCTCGTACTCTTCCTTGATACCTTCGTATTTTTCACTGGTCTCATTCAGTTCGCTGCTGGCCAGGTTGTATTTCTCTTCCATGGAAGAAAGCTGTTCTCTGAGTTTCTTATTTTCCAATAAGAAAACATTGATATCCAGAGTCTTTAATTCTTCCTTTTTCTTCAGGTAGACCTTAGCCACCTCGGACTGTTTCTCCAGAGGTCCTACCTGTTTTTCCAGCTCTGATAAAATATCGTTAACGCGCACCAGATTCTGTTTCTCGTTCTCCAGCTTCGTCTGGGCTGCAGCTTTTCTGCGCTTGAATTTCACAATTCCGGCAGCCTCGTCGAACAGTTCACGGCGTTCCTCGGGCTTACCGCTCAAGATCTTGTCTATCTGACCCTGTCCGATGATGGAATAGCCTTCCTTACCGATACCGGTATCATAGAACAGTACGTTCACGTCCTTCAATCTGCAGGGAGTACCATTGATCAGATATTCACTTTCTCCGGAACGGTAGATCCGCCTTGCCACTGTAACTTCGTCATAGTCGATCGCCAGCTGGTGATCGCTGTTGTCCAGAGTAATGGCAACATAGGCGTAGCTCAGGGGTTTTCTGGTCTCTGTTCCCGAGAAAATAACATCCTGCATGCTGGCACCACGCAGCTGCTTGATGCGCTGCTCACCCAGTACCCATCGCACCGCATCCGCAACGTTACTCTTACCGCTTCCGTTCGGTCCTACGATACCGGTGATTCCGTTGTGGAACTGAAATACGATCTTATTGGCAAATGATTTGAACCCGTGGATCTCAATACTTTTTAAATACATATCCTCTATCCCTCAATAGCAGAAGCGCCTCGTAAGCCGCCTGCTGTTCTGCCGCTTTTTTTGTTCTTCCCTGCCCACGGCCAAGGCATTCTCCCTCCATGTCGATCTCTACCACGAAGGTCTTGTCGTGTTCCGGTCCGCTCTCTTCCAACAGCCGGTACTCGAACTCTTTTTTTAACTTCCCCTGGATCAGCTCCTGAAGATTGCTCTTGCTGTCGTAAAACAGGCGTTTGTCCTCCAGATCCGACAGAATGAAGCGGTCGATAAAAGCCTTGGCAGGCTGCATGCCACCGTCCAGATAAATGGCACCGATCATGGCCTCCATGCCGTCAGAGGTAATGCTGTCTCTGCGTCTGCCGCCGGTGTTCTCCTCACCCTTGCCAAGGAGCATGAACTGTCCCAGTTCCAGGTCTCTTGCGCAGAATGCCAGAGAAGGTTCGCACACCATGGAAGCACGCATTTTGGTCAGTTCGCCTTCCGGGACATCGGGATGCTCTCTGAACAGGAAGTCACTGGATACCAGTTCCAGCACAGCATCTCCCAAAAATTCGATCCGTTCATAATTTTCTGTCTTGTTGATCTTTTGTTCATTGGTATAAGAACTGTGGGTCAGGGCCTGTTTCAGCAATGCTTTATTATGAAAGCAATAGCCGATGCGCTGCTCCAGCACGTCCATTGTATAACCATCCAACATTTTCTTGTCCTCACTATATTCCGTAGCCCCAATCAGAGTAAGAAACGCGACACGCTCTCGCTCTGTCGCAGAGCGTAGCGGTACATAAGCGAGGAAAGTACCCTCGCTAAGTACCGACGTCTGCTTACGGTCTGCTTATTCTTACTCTGATCGTGTCTACTGGACTATATAAATTTACAATTGTATAAATTGAAAAACAGGAACAGTGCCTTGTGAGCAAGCTCTCGGTCACAGTTCCTGTTTTGTCTTTGCATGGCTCGTAGCTTTACTAGTTCACTGCGTTCTTGATCATCTCTACTGCTTCTTCCACAGTAGTAACCTGCTCTGCGGACTCTGCAGGGATCTCGATATCGAACTCTTCCTCGATACCCATGATGATCTGATATACATCCAGGGAATCAGCACCCAGGTCATCCTGGAAGGTAGTCTCCATGGTGATCTCATCGGGATCTACGTTTAATACCTCAGCAATAATTTTCTTTAACTTTTCGAATTCCATAACAGTTCCTTCTTTCCAAAAATATTTTTTAATTTTAATTATTTTCTGCAGCCTTGTCTTCCGGGCTGATCTGCTCTTTGATCTTTTCGTTGATCTTCTCTTCCTTGAATGCGATGCATTGCAGGATGGAGTTCTTCACTTCCACAGCTTTGCTGCTTCCGTGGGTCTTCACTACCAGACCGTTCAGTCCCAGTAACGGAGCGCCTCCGTATTGAGAAGTATCGAAGCTTTTCAATGTCTTCTTCAGAGCAGGCTTCACTAACAGTGCACCGATCTTGCTGCGCAGTGTGGACATCATTCCCTGCTTTACCTGATGCAGCAGTGCGGAGCTGACGCCCTCGTACATCTTCAGTACCACATTACCGACAAATGCCTCACAGACGATAACATCTGCCACACCTGCGGGAATATCTCTGGCTTCTACACTTCCGATAAAGTTGATCTCGGGACAATTCTTGAGAAGAGGGAAAGTCTCCTTGACCAGAGCATTACCCTTCTCTTCCTCAGCACCGATATTCACGATACCGACCTTGGGATTCTTCACCCCCATAACGCTTTCCATATAGACACTGCCCATCTTGGCAAACTGTACTAACATGGAAGGTCTTGCATCCACATTGGCGCCACAGTCCAGCAAAAGACTGACACCATTCTCCGTAGGGATCAGGGGAGCCAAAGGAGGTCTCTCCACGCCGCGGATGCGGCCTACGATCACCTGTCCGCCTACCAGTACCGCTCCGGTACTTCCGGCGGATACGAAAGCATCGCATTCCCCGTTCTTCACCATATACATGGCTTTGACAATGGAAGAATCCTTCTTACGACGGATCGCCATAACCGGAGGTTCCGCAGTCTCGATAACTTCTTCGGCATGTACGACTTCCAGCTGCTCTGCATCATAGGTATATGCCTTTAATTCTTCCCGGATCACAGGCTCCTTACCTACCAGGAATACTTTGACACGCTTGTCCGCATTGACAGCTTCTACAGCGCCCTTTACGATCTCTGCGGGGGCATTGTCACCGCCCATCGCATCTACAGCAACATTTACATATTCTGCCATTTCGTCGTTCCTTTACCTGTTTTGTGTTCATCCGCTCATCATCAAACCGCTCCGTGATCATCACCAAACAGTTTGATGATGGCAGATTCATTCTTACTATACTAAAGGCGTATGTAAAAAGCAAGTGATTTTTTTGTGAAAGCAAAAGGAGATTCCTTCCGGAATCTCCTCTTTTCTTTTCACTTAATTTCGCTTCATTGATTTATAAATTAATCAACGCTTACGACCTGCTTCTTATTGTAAGAACCGCAAGCCTTGCAAACTCTGTGAGGCATCATCAGTGCACCACATTTGCTGCACTTTACCAATGTAGGAGCGCTCATTTTCCAGTTTGCTCTTCTCTTATCTCTTCTACCTTTGGAAGATTTATTCTTAGGACAAATAGACATCGTTACACCTCCTTATTCGCGTTGAAGATATCTTGGATTGCTGCCATACGAGGATCCGGTACGAAAGTATCGCAACCACATTCCTTCAGATTCCTGTTCTGACCACATACAGGGCAGATACCCTTGCAGTCTTCCTTACACAGGATCTTTGCCGGCCAATTCACCAGAATTTCATCGTACACAAAAGCCTCTACATCCAGCTGCCATCCATCCATAAAGCTCTGCTCTGTATCTTCTTCCTCACTTACTTCCGCTTCCGGAGAATAAACGATTCTGTCAAACTTAAGCTTCATTGCTGTAGGTACTTCAGTAAGGCACCTGTCACATTTCGTGTCAAAGGTAAGCTCTGCCGTGCCGGTTACTTTTGCCTTGTTCACACCGATGTTGGTAAAAGTAAGGGTAATGGGCGTCTTCTCCGTAATGGGGAATTCTCCCTGGCGGCTCTTAAAGCTTGTCATCTCAAGCGGAATGGCAACAGTTTCTACCTTGCCTTCGGATGTTAATACATCAGATAAACTTACTAACATAGCGACTCCTATGCAATATGTTGCGTAGAAAACACAAGTCTCCTACGATGTGTTGATTCACACACTGATTTATTATACATAGGGTATGTGCTTTTGTCAACAATATTTTGTATGATTTTTAAGCATCTTATGCGAAGGTCTCGTCTACGACTTTTTTCAATAATGCAATATTTTCCGCGGGAATATCCAGCGGCAGGGAGCAGCCTGCTCCGAATATGAATCTCTTGTCTTTTACTTCGGAGAGCATAGTATCCAGACGGTTCTTCAGCGTCTTCTCCACATCTTCTTTTTTTCCGTAATAATCATGGAACTGATCGGTACCTCCCACCAGTACTTTGTCGGTAAGACTTCTTAACTTTGCGGCAGAGGTGAGACGTTCCGCACCGATTCCGACCGATACATTTTCCCAGTTGATGGACTGCACCGGATACTGTGCCAGCTTTTCAATATACAAATCGGCATTGCCATGAATATGCAACATATTGAACCATGTCTTCTTATTAATATCTTCCAGGAAAGGTACATCAAACGCACGGTTGAATTCCTCAAATTCCTCTTCCGTTGCGGTCAGTGGAGACGTATAGGGAGTTGCAAAAAAGAATCCATCCACTCCGGCTTTGATATACGCTTCCGCAACGTTTCTGTTCACCTGATCCAGCACCTTAATTGCCTGCAGGACGGCTTCTTTGTCTTCCTTTATAAATTCTCTGACTGTTTCCGCTTTTCCTTTTGTCATATCCAGCAGCCAGTAGTAAGCGGAAAACAGGGTAGGAATAATAACCTTTGTTCCATGATAATATTTAATAATTCTGCTTACAGAGTCGATATCTCTCTGGAAAACCGGGCTCTCTTCCACAGTGATGGGGCGCAAAGCACGCAGATCTTCGATCGTATTAATAGGATATTTTTTTATCTCTGCGAGTTTCTTCACTTTCTGATATTTTAAAGGAGGATTTTTGAAGAATTCAATGTCGGCGCCGTATGCTTCCGTAATATAAAACGCATTCAGCTGTACCTTCACCAGATCCCAGTCGTTCTCATCGTTAAAACGCTCCATAGCTTCGGAAAAAGCCTCCGGATCACGGTCCACTGCAGGTACGTGCATCCATGCGGATACCGCGGGTCTGTCAAAAGTGGTTCCTTTAACGATTGCTTCTATTCTCTCTTTGCCGTTCATTTTAATATCCTCTCTTTCTCATATTTATATTTGCAGTCATTTTTTGCTTCTTTAAATTACAAAGTCATAATCCGTAATAAATCTGCGCAGGAACTGTCTCGTACGTTCTTCCTTGGGATGGGAAAAAATATCCTTCGGTGTTCCCTCTTCCACGACTTCTCCACCGTCCATAAATACCACACGTGTAGCAACATCCTGTGCGAAAGTCATTTCATGGGTCACCACCACCATGGTCCTGCCTTCTCTGGCCAGCTGTCTCATGATCTCCAGCACTCCGCTTACCAGTTCGGGATCCAGGGCGGAAGTAGGTTCGTCAAACAGGATCACCTCCGGCTGCACTGCAATTGCTCTGGCAATTCCCACTCTCTGCTGCTGTCCGCCGGACAACTGTGAAGGATAATAATCATACCGGTCGGACAATCCCACCTTATCCAATGCCTCTTTGGCAATTCTGATTGCCTCCGCCTTGGGCATCTTTCTTCCGATGATCAGTCCTTCCGTCACATTTTCCAGTGCCGTCTTGTTCTGGAACAGGCAATAATTCTGAAATACAAAACCGGTCTGCGTCCGCAGTTTATGGATCTCACGCTTGGTTGCCTTCTGGACATCCAGCTTCAGATCTCCCAGAGTGATCTCCCCCTGATCTGCTCTCTCCAGAAAGGTAATGGATCGAAGCAGTGTTGTCTTGCCGGAGCCGCTGGGTCCCAGGATCACGACAACATCTCCTTTTTCCACCTTCAGATCCACGCCTTTTAAAACTTCGTTTTTTTGAAATGCTTTATGTATGTTTTTCAGTTCTAACATCTTCTCTGTGCTCCCCTTTCCTAAGCTGTCTTCACACGTCTGTGTCTTGTCAGTCTCCGCTCTGCCAGATGGAACAGTATCTGCACGCTTCCGCACAGGATCAGGTAGATCACGAAGATATCCGCATAGGCTTCCAGATAGTTATATCCGAAAGAAGCCTGCGTCTTGGCAATGGCTGTGATATCTGCCACCGACATCATGAATGCCAGTGAAGTTCCCTTCAACAGATTGACCGTGGTGGTACAGATATTGGGAAGTGCCTTTTCCACCGCCTGGGGAACAATAATTCTAACATATGCCCAAAAGGGAGTCAGTCCCACGGAGACCGCCGCCTCCAACTGTGTCTTGCTGATGGACAACAGGGCGGACCGGAAGATCTCTGTCAGCAATGCTGTCGTATTTATGGTAAATACGATATAGGCATACAGGATGGGATCCAGATCAAATACCCGGATAGACAGTCCCAGACTCTTCACGATCGAGTTTAAAGAGCTTGGCAACAGGCTGTATACGATCAGCACCTGCAGTACCATGGGAGTTCCTCTGATCAATGAGACATAACCGGCGATCAGCGGAGACAGTATCTTCACCTTGTAAATTCTCCCAAGTGCCAGCAGAAATCCAAATACCAGACTGAAGATAAGCGCTACCGCCGTTATCTTCAGGGTGACGGGAATGCCTCCCAGTGCAAGGAAAAAGGTCTCTTTCATAAATTCTGTATTCAGACTCATTTTGTACCTCCTTCCTTAACCTGCCAGTGTCCTGCCGCCTCTGGATAAATGCTTATCCAGTCTGCCGAACACGAATTCCACGAGTTTCGTCAATACCCAGTAAATAATAAACAGTGCCAGGTAGGTCTCCAGTGTGTAAGCACCGTAATTCATACTGATGATGGCTTTGCCCTCTCCCATCATGTCGATCAGTCCTACTGTATATGCCAGAGCTCCTTCTTTCATCAACCCGGTAATAATATTTGCCAGATTCGGCAACGCATACCGGAACGCCTGCGGAAACGTAATACGGATAAATGCCTGTGTCTCCGTAAGTCCTACGGAAAGCGCCGCTTCCATCTGTCCTCCGTCCACTGCCTCGTAGGCGGCCCGCATTACTTCGCCCATATTGGCGCCGAATAAAAGTGCAAAGGTCAGGATCACGAACGCAGCCTTACTCCAGCTGCTGATGTCGATCCGAAACAGGATCCTCACAAGCTGTGGCAATCCGTAGTAGATCAAAAACAGCAGCACTATGGAGGGAATACAACGAAATATGGTGATATAAGCATTGGCAATATATTTTCCAAAGCCATTGTGTATTTTTGCCCTGGCTACCAGGAAACCGATCAGGGAAGCCAGGATCAGTGTTCCCGCCACAATCAGAAGTGTTACTCCCAGATAGGGAAGGATCTTCCATATTGCTTCCAGTATAAAACCTGTTTTAAATACTCTGGTCTCCATAAGTGCTTCACTCCCACATCCGTATCATTTATTTCTGTTCGCTGAGTTCATCCAGATACTGGTAAATATCCTCACCGAAGAACTCCATCTCCAGATCGTAGATCGTTCCGTTGTCTTTCAGCTGTTTGATTGCCTCATCGTATGCATCCGCCAGTTCCTGATTCTCCTTGTTGAACATCGGATAGGTGGGAATTGCCTTGTAGATCACCCAGGAAAGCTGATCTGCGAACTGATGATAGGCACCATCCTCCGACACGATATTGTTCTTGTAATAATGTCCGGTGTAGATATGTCCGTCATATCTTCCTTCCAGCACCCAGGTAATGGCTTCGGAAGTATCGAAGCTCTCTGCTGCCTGCAGATCAATGGGATAGTCGGGATTCTCTTCATTCCACTGCTGTACGATGGAGTACTGTGCGTTGCTGGGAGCTAACGGCACCAGCTTTCCGCTGAACTCTGAAAAGGTCTTGAAATCCTTGATCTTATCCGCATCCTCTGAGCGGAACAGAAGTCCTACGGTTGTTGCAGCACTGTTCTCCTGGGGAATGATAAAAGTCTTGGCTCTCTCTTCGGTATACCATGCGGTCTTGAAACCGAAATCGTATTTGCCTGTCTGGATACCGGTCAGCAGTTCCTCATCTGTGGTATCCACCAGTTCCAGATCGTACTGCGGAAGCAGTTCAAATGCTGCCTTGATCACCTCTGTCTCAAAACCTGTCTGATTGCCGTTGTCATCGTTATAGTTGTAAGGAGGAGAAACAAATACTCTCGCTGCCTTCACCGTTCTGACGCTTCCGTCTGTCGTCGTGCTGTCTGCAGTACTCTGTGCTGTCGTTCCCTGTGCGGTTCCGGTGGTCTGAGCTTCTGTGTTACCACAGCCGGTCATCACCGCCGTAAGTCCTACTAATGTTGCTGTCAATGCTGTGATAAGTTTCTTTCTCATACTTTTTTCCTCCTTTTTCTCTTTTATACTTTTCCTATTGGTTTAGTATGAATTTGATGTATAAAATACTACTACATCTTTTTTCAGAAATCAAGAGGTAATTTACAAAAATTTCAAAATTGCTGCAAAAAGAATAATGACATAGCCAAGAACACTATATCCGTCGGGGATCTGATGCAAAAAGAAAAAGCCCAGAAGTGCCGCAAATATCACCTGTGTATAGTCATAGACAGAAATTTCTTTTGCCGGTGCATAGGTATATGCTTTGGTAATGCAGAACTGGCCTCCCGCTGCCACAACTCCGGTAAGCAGAAGCCATCCCCACTGCACGGCAGTCATGGGCTGATACTGTGCGATCACAAACGGCAGGATCACCAGACAACTGAAACCGGAAAAGGCCGCCACTACAATAGGTCCCCTGACCCCCTGTTTTCCCAGTTTACGCACGAAGGTATATGCCATACCGGCCCCCAGTCCGCCAAGTGCGCCCACCAGCGCATAGATCGACGTCAGCTGCAGAGACGGCTTGATAATAAAAAGAGCTCCGCCGAACGCGATAAACACTGTGATCCATTCTTTGAGATTTGCCTTTTCTTTCAGAATGAACCAGGAAGCAAGAATTGCAAAAAAAGGAGACAGCTTATTCAGCATATTGGCATCGGAAATATTCAGATGATCTATGGCATAAAAATTACAGATCAGTCCGATAGACCCGCAGATACTGCGAAGCAACAGAGGCATTCTGCTCTCCTTCGGCACCGACAGCTTCTGACCGCTCCGCACAAGTACTACAGCCGCCACCAGAAATGCAATGGCATTCCTGAAAAAAGCTTTCTGCATGGTTGGCAGATCACCTGCCAACCGTACAAAAAAGCTCATCAATGCGAAAAAGAATCCGGAACATATGATAAAAAAGATACCTTTTGACTTATTCATGCTATTATGCTTCCTCCACAGCCGCTTTCATGCTCTTCACATACTCTCCGATATAAGGAGCTGCGTCTCTGCCATACTTTGCAATGATCTTCACGATGGCACTTCCCACAATGGCTCCGTCGGAGATGGCTGCCATAGCCCTGGCCTGCTCGGGAGTGCTGATACCGAAGCCGATGGCACAGGGAACATCGGTCACGGCACGGATACTTTCCACGATGGCAGGCAGATCCGTCTTGATCTCACTGCGCACACCGGTGACACCCATAGAACTTACCACATAGATAAAACCTTCCGCCTCCGAGGCAATCTGACGGATACGGCTTTCGGAAGTGGGTGCGATCATGGAGATCACCTTCACACCATGAGCCTTGGCCGGAGCCTCCACCTCTGCCTTTTCTTCATAAGGCACATCGGGAATAATGATGGCGCTGATGCCCAGTTCCTCACACTTGGTAAAAAATTTCTCATATCCGTAATGGAATACCGGATTTACATAAGTCATGAATGCCAGTGGTATCTGTGACTGCTCCCGCACTCTTTGCACGATCTCAAATACGCCGTCCGTGGTCATGCCGTTACCGAGAGAACGGATATTGGCCTCCTGGATCACCACACCCTCCGCTGTAGGATCGGAAAAAGGAATGCCGATCTCTATCAGATCCGCTCCGGCCTTCTCCATCTCCAGAATGAATTTTACAGTGCTGTCCGCGTCCGGGTCTCCTGCGGTGAGGAAGCCGATAAACGCTTTTTTATTCGGTGTATCAAATACTTTTTCTAATTTACTCATCGTATCTGTCTCCATTTCTATTTCGATTTGCAACCATTCAGTGCCGGTAAATAGTTACTCCGATTTTATTATTTTAAACCATTATCGCCAAATAGGAAATCCCCATCAGTCATGAATGTCCACACCGCGGTATCTCGCAATGGCTGCCACGTCCTTGTCGCCTCTGCCGGACAGACATACGATAATGCTCTGATCCGGGCTGTAATTCTTCGCGATCTTGCGCACCTGTGCTACCGCATGGGCACTCTCAATGGCACAGATGATGCCCTCGGTTCTTGCCAGATATTCAAATGCATCCACTGCTTCGTCATCCGTAATGGGCACATACTGTGCTCTGCCGATGTCATGCAGGTAAGCATGCTCCGGTCCGATGCCGGGATAATCCAGTCCTGCGGAAATGGAATATACGGGAGCAATCTGTCCGTATTCATCCTGGCAGAAATAGGATTTCATTCCATGGAAAATTCCCAAAGATCCGGTAGCAATGGTAGCTGCGGTCAGTGCTGTATCCACGCCCTTGCCTGCTGCCTCGCATCCGATCAGTTCCACATCCTTATCCTCAATAAAGTTATAGAACGCACCCATGGCATTGCTGCCGCCGCCTACACAGGCTACTACGGCTGCCGGAAGCTTTCCTTCGGTCTTCAGGATCTGCTCTTTTGCTTCCTGACTAATGACGCTTTGAAAATCTCTCACGATCATAGGGAAGGGATGAGGTCCCATAACAGATCCCAGTACATAATGGGTATCCGCCACGCGGTTGGACCATTCTCTCATAGTC